>NZ_DBLYGC010000021.1:0-62453 GCF_056818865.1 Butyribacter sp. | reverse complement strand
CAAATATTTGTGTCTGTTTTTTGATTTCCACGTTCCCATAACGCAAGTATAGCACAAACCTCCGCTTCCGGCTACCTTAACCCTCCGTCTAAAGCCAGTGGAATTGCGGTAGCCCTATTTCAAGAAATATCTGTAGTAATCATTTGCGTCAAATCCTCTGTCAAGTGTTCGAACACAGTTCTTTGAGAAATGTGCAGACAACGATTTCAAGCATTGTAGATTCTCGTGTGTTGCACTGATAAACCCTTTTTCTGCCGCCGAAAAGACTTTTTCGTAGACGGGAAGTGGCATTTTTTTATTCTGTGAAAGCACGGCAGCTTCCACAGTAAAGTATCCTTTTCTAATTTCTCCTGTACTACCGTCACGGACATCAGAAATCGCTTCCATTTTCGGACTGCATGGTTTGATAATATCAGAATTATCAATAACAATAACTGCATTTTCCTCGTTTATCTGTTTCTTAACCACCGAGATATTAAAATACCATAAAGCATCTGTAAAAGAAATTTGTTTTGTGGTTGTTTCAATCCGTTTGAAATTTTTTCTGAGAAATTTGCTAAATTCCGTTTAATTTCATATCCTAATCTGTTATAATTAATCATGCAAACACACTCCTTTGTTTTATTTGTTTTGTCGAGATTTAATTATAACATTAGTGCAGTGTTTTTGCTTTTTTATTTTGCAGATGATTTAGTTTCTCAAAAAAATGGGGAAACTCAAAATTTTTGTATATTGCAAATTCTTTTTGCATATGATATAATGTCTTCAGACAAAGAGAAGCTATTGTTCCATAGCGAACACAAAACAAAACCCCCGATGTTGCCGCATCGGGGGTTTTTATTCCTATTTTGATGTGGAAGGCTTAATACCACAGGTTAGTTGCCGATTATTTATTACCATCTAACCATTTGATGATGTAATGACAAATCACACCACCCATGACAGTAACAAAAAGAGAGGCTATATACTCCATAGCAAACACCTCCTTCCCTTGCCGGTATAGGAGAGGCAACGAACCTATTTTATCACATATGATGACATTATTCTACATCATTTTCCTGACAACTAATCCCTGAATCCGTGAAGTTCCTTGTTTTATAAAACTAAGCCCATAAAAATAGGTTTAGCATAGTAATTTTACAGAAATTTTGTGCCGATTTCAAATAAATGAAATTATATCAAGTACGACACCTTGTAAATCGTTTATAAAAAAGCGTATAAGGGCATACTTCCACCTTGGTCCGGTTACGAAATTTCTGTAAGACTGTTTGATTTTATAGCTGGAAATCTGCAAAAGCTGAATATACTCTTGCAAAGGTATGCCTCCATACATTGCTTCTGCCAAGTTCCATAACCAGCTGGCGTGCATGAGTTGTGATATGGCTCGCCATCATTATCATATTCCCGATAACTGTACGCAGTCTGCGCCGATGTACTCTATGTTTGAGCTTAGGACCATGTCCGCCTATCGTTTCCTGACCAATCATGCGCAGGATGTTATATGCGATTATTGTGAGTTCCAGAACCAGTTCATTGGTCTCAAATTTGCCAGATGGAAGATGTTCTACATCAATGTCTGTTTTTATTTCACTGTGTAACTGCTCGCATTCCCCATGGGCATGGTAATTCTGGATGACTTCTTCATCTGTCATTCCGGTGTTTGTCCACCATGTATTGACTTCAATATCGGCTGGAAAAAGGAATTGACCATATTTATCAACTGTCCGCTCTATTATCTCATACCCTGTTCGGATTGTGACAGTTTTTTTCTCTCAATCCGCTGTGGTGTAGCTGACTGGTTTCCAGTCACTTCCGGTATATACTGTTTTTCCTTCACGGGGAGCTGTGACATTCTGGGATTTTGCCTTTGCCATCTCAAACCAGTCATCCTTACTTTCACGGCGCAGATTCCTTTTTATAATAAAGTAGCAGTCGCTTTCCAAAAGAATACCAATGTTTTCGGCAGAGTCGTTTCCAGAATCCAGCCGGATAAGCAGCGGTTCATCTGTTATCTGCCTGCACATGGCAATTGTTTCCCGAAGGAATGCAGGAGTATCGCACTGACAGTGCTGTTTTCCCTCCCTCAGCTGTGCATTTACCAGATAACCTTCTGTTCCGATATATGCCATAATAGGTGCATAACCATCATATCCTTTGTAGGTACGTGATACACCTTCTTTTCTGGTTTTAGAATTGTCAAACGGCGTAACATCAATATCTACTGGGACATAGCCATTTGGAAGCCTTGAAGGTATGATACCGTTCATGTGCAGCATCTCCACATTTTCTGCAAGGATACGATTTCGCAGGGAATCCCCAATATCGTCCATTCTCTGACGCAGTGTTTCCTCAATGGGGATGCTGCGTGTTATACCCAGGGCATATTTATAAAATTCCTGATCATCGTCCATTTGGTGGCCCGCTTGATACTGTGGCTTTCCCATGTACAGCATACCGATATATGTTAGAAGGATGTCGCCATTTTTTATCTGGTGCTGAGATCTGTTTGGTGTTACATCCATGCGGTTACAGCGCTTTACAAAATCGCTCTTGCTAAGAATTGCACCTACAACAGAAAGACCGCTGGCAGGAATGATACGTTCATTCGAAAATTTAATTTTTATATTATTCATCGTATACACCCTTCTTTCATCGAACTATAAGAATATTATACCAAAAAATGATTCACCTAACAGGTGAAAATGCAAAACAGGTAAAAATAACAGGAAAACTTGATAAATACAGGCTTTGGGAGTATCGTTGTCGTTTTAACTTCACGGATTCAGGATCTAATATATCGCTAATATTTCTCCATGTGTAAATAATCACACCTTTTTCCAACGAGATTCGAATTAGCTGCGCACACTCTTTTTAATTCTACAACATATAATCTCCAATTAAATGCCTATTCCAAAAACTCTTGAGATTGCATTATCCCACTGTCCCGTCTCATGTAAAATATGTTCAATTACATCGCGAACAGCACCATTTCCGCCATTAACGACGCTTATATAATTTGCAATTTTTTTTATTTCGGGACAACTATCAGCAGGGCAGCCAATATATCCAACAAGCATCATCGGTGGCAAATCATTCAAATCATCACCGATGTAGCCAACCTCTTCCTTCTTTAATTTATGCTGAGACATAAATGTCTGTAAAAACTCTGCCTTGTTCTTTACATTCTGATAAAGATATTCCACTTTCATCTCTGTCATCCTTCTAGTGGTTGCAGCGCATTCTCTCCCTGTGAGAACCATGATTTTAATTCCAACACTATGTGCAGCAAAGAACCCCGCTGCATCCTTCGTGCAGAATTTTTTCAACTCATTTCCTCTCTCATCATAATATACCCCTGCATCTGTCATTGTTCCATCCACATCAATAACTATTAATTTAAGCTCCATTACTTTCCCTCCTCCTCTGTATCATAAGCGGATGGTGTCAGAAAAGCAACCCTAACATCAAGATTCCGAATAGCATTAGCAACAGCCAAATTAAATTTATTTCCGTGTTCAGTGTATGTTCTTATGTTAGTAGTATAATAATTATTTCCATTTTCTGTATAGCCATCAGCTCCTATGGCATAAATAGCCTTAGTATCCATTTCCTTCAAGAGCTTAAGAAGCATTATAAAGCTATTGCATCCTTGATCAAAGGCTCCTGACAAACTGTTATAATCAATTTTATAGTCTGATATTCTACCAATAAGATTAGAAGTAATAATCGTTTTACAGGAAATGTTCTCAAGATTACTAAAACGCTTGTTATTACTGAAGAATGCAAAGTCAACCAAATACGATTCCGGTACAAAATTAATTGCTATAACCACAGGATTCTCCTGCTTAATAAATTCTTTGATTTTCGTTTCATATGTTAAAATCGATGCTCCCGGTGCGATCAAGAGAACTTTTTTACCGGAAAGCAAATTGTAAAGTTCTGCTCGGCTTCCAGAATCATCAATCCGATTGCTCTTATAATCCTCATACACTGAATCCGCATATGTTGCATCAAATGCAGTCTTTTTATCATCAGCAAATCGCGCCAATATATGATTAATGTCTCTTATTGTCAGATCGCCTTTTTTTAAATAATGCTCTGCGTAATTTCTATGCAAATTAAATCTTGCAGAAAGGAAATATGCCGGAGTATATCCCCACTCAGGCGCACCCTTCAACGGTGCAATATAATCTTGAATAGCATCCATCATGTAATCAATGTCATATGTTTTTCCTGTATAATCATTGCAATAATCTGCAATCAATTCAATGGGCAAATTTCCTGGGATTCTGCCCATTCCCATCAAACTGCCATCCACCGCAACCGGTCGATTCAAATGTTTATCTATAAATGCTTGTGCCAAACAACAACTTAAAGACATATTTTCATGCAAATGTAATGCAACTCTTATATTTCTATCCAAATTGTTATCTACTAATGAAACAATTCGATCCAAGTCTCTTCGTTTCATACTTCCAAATGTATCAACAATAGAGAACTGATAAGGCTGAATTTGGTTTACTTGTTTAATAATCCAAAGAATACGCTCATCAGAATAGCCCATAATATTAATTGGATTAATTGACAATTTGTATCCTTTTGCCTTGACTTCTCTGGCGAAATCCATACCATCTTCAATATCATAATCGTGAGCGGTAATTCGAATCATCTCTATCCCACTTCCAGTGTAAGGGGATAATTTATTAATATCGTAATTACTTCTCATTGCCATAGCCGAATACATTGTATTTCCTGCATCATCTGGCAAGAGCTTGTTAAGTTCCTCGATACGATTGCACACTGTGACATCTGGATTGTATTCATCTACATTCCGCAAAAATCCAACTTCTACGACATCAATATTCGACTTAGTAAGACGAGTAATGATATCTTTTGCACAATTAAAACCGAATTTCCAGTCATTCACATACCCACCATCACGCAAAGTACAATCCAACAATTTTAAATCATATGATGCCATTATTTATTTCCTTCCTTCATCATTTTAATGACCATCTCAAGATCTTTTTCTGTATCAACTGATAAGCTATGGCACTCTGCTATCAAAGAAAGTTTCAACTGTTTTCCATAATCTAAGAATCTTAAAGTATCAATTCCTTCAATCAATTCAAACCGACCTGGATTTGAATTTTTGTAAAAATCAAGCATTTTTTTATTGTACCCAATGATACCAACATGCTTATAATACTTAAAATCAATAGCCTTAAACGGATACGGAATTGGTGTTCTTGACATATACAGAGCGTTCATATTATCATCAAATACCATCTTTATATTTGATGGATCCATTACTTGAGCCGGATCAGTCATCTCCGTAATAATATTTGTTCCAAACTCTACATTCTGCGGTACACTATCTGGAATAGCTGCAGCAACTGCCTCAGTATTAATCAAAGGTTCATCACCATTTAATTGAACATAGAAATCTGCTTTAATTGTTTCTGAGACCTCTTGCAATCTATGTGCTGCTGCTCTATGTGTACTAGCTGTCATCACAACAGGAATCTTGTTTGCTTCGCAAACAATTCTGATTCTTTCATCATCTGTAGCAACATACACTTCATCCAACTTTTCAACAGTACATACTCTTTTATATACCCACCAAATCATTGGATGCCCAAGAATATCCTTTAACGGTTTTCCCGGCAAACGGGTTGATCCATATCTTGCTGGAATAATTCCTACTACTTTCATTTTCTAACCTCACATTCCAAAAAACTTTGAAGCAATCTTTTTTCCTAAAATTTTTCACACATACAACATGTTAAGTAGCTGAGTACCAAGAAAAGGCAAGCCTAATCTAATCAATCTATTTTTCAAAAAAGTACCGCAGAGCACATTCTTCTCATTGACTAAATATCCAGAAATCACAAAAAATAATCCTACTGGGAAATCTAAAAAGTTTCGAATGAGCATCCATGCCCAGTATACTATGTTCGTACCCTCAAGCACTCTATATTCTTCTGCACTTTTACAGTGAATGAATATTACTGCAATTATGCAGAAAGCCCTTGCATATTGAATCCACTCAATCTGTTTTCTTTTTTCCATAACTAGTATCCTCTTCCCACTATTTTGTTAAGCAATATTTTCAGCTTTACAACCGGTCGAAATAGTGGCGTTTTTTTATAATATCGTAACGAATGAAAATAGCCGTCTGCCCATTTTTCATATCCCATATTTTTTATGTCTCGGTATATACAATCTCTATATACCGGACGAACAGTTGGCCTAACAAGATTCTTGTTTTTTTCAATTATCCATTCAATTTTTGTTGGTGAAATCTTTAATGCATCTTTCACCTCGCTAAGGACATTCTGTCCTGCCTTTGTGTTACACAGAATACAACTTATGTCATCGTCATCTTTAAATTCTGTGTGATACTGTTTTCCCCACTCATAATCACCTATCGTCAAGTCTCCTTGCCTGTTCAAATTGCAAAATGGACACTTATAACAGATTTCATTAAGTGAATGCATATCATAAAATGCATTATAAAAAGCATCCTTGTAATATGGTTTAACTTCGGAGTTTCCGTCTATATATGTATATGTATATGTATATGTAAAGTATCGTTTTGACTGCTGAGATTTCAAGCGAAATTCAAAACTTTTCAGTTTTTTATGCTTTGTTTTTTCTACGTATTCGATATTATTCATATACATCTGCGGACTAGGAACCCCATGGCAAACTAAATCTACTGTCAAAAGACGGTCGTATTGTCTTCCTAGGTACTTTTTTAAGCCGGCGACCTGGCAAGGAGTGCCAACAAAAAGAACATCTATTTCTTGTTCAAGTCTTTCCTTAATCTTACTGTATACATTTCCCATGTAGCTTTGAACGTATTTGCTCCTCCTGATTCTATCTAAATCCGATTCATTACGAATCTCCATATGAATAGGACGCAAATCATCATTTGATCCGCAGCCAAATACCGATCCATTATTTTTTAATATTTTCTTCGCAATCACGGAAAAAATCCCACCAGAGGAACTTTTCATATAGATTTCATTATCCTTAGAAGTAGCAGCATAAGCACAAATCTCATTACTAAACTCATCCGAATTATCAGATTTCTTTTTATTTACTGGACATCTTTCCATACAGATTCCGCAGTTAACACATCTTGATTCATCAATATACGCCTTATAAAATCCTTCGTCATCATATTTTAGCGAGATACATTGTTTTGGACATGCGCATACACAGGCACCACAGCCACAACATTCATCTAATTGTGATATATTCCTATTCATATGCCTCCCTCTCTTTATGATTATCCAAAGCATTAAGCAACCATTTTGCCCCTGCTTTCCTTCTCTTAAGAATCTCCTGATTCACACACACCCAATCAATATTGCTATCGTCTAGTGTATCAGATACCATTCTGCCACCTAATGAAAACGTATTAATCAAGTCACTCATTCTTACACTAATTTTTCCTCGTTTGAATACCCAGAACGGTTTGTTGTATATTATTGAAAAAGCTGTAGCATGAAATGAATCAGTCATTACATAAGATGCGTTTCTCAAATTATATAGAAACTCTTGTGGTCCAGCCGAAATAGCGGATTGACATGGAACAGTAATGAGATTTGAAAGTTCAAATGATTCATTGATATCCAAAACAATTGATAATCCATTTTTGGCTGCAAAATCATTAGCAAGTTTGATTGCTTTTTCGTTTGTTCCTAAAATATAAACATATACATAGCTTCCTTTAACTTTATAATCTGTCTTCTTTTCAATTTTCATATATTCTGACTTATCAAGAAGAAAAACTGGATCAATCACAACATCTACCTGTTTATCAGTAAATTTCCTTATAAATGAAACACTTGACTTTTCGCGAACGGATATAAAATCAAGACAATCAAATGCATTTTCATAGCACTCCTCATATTTCTCAAGAAATTCCGCATCGTTTGTGCCAATAGAAGCAGCATAAGCCACTTTTCTAATCTCTTTCTTTGGGGAACGTAGAAAATAAAGCTCGCGATCAATACACCGAGCGATTTCTGGTTTCCAAACAACATCACTTCCCACAACGATGGCATCAAACGAATTAACTATTTGATCATTAACATTGGTAACCTCTTTTGTAAGCGTCAACAAGTTTTTTCTAAACTCTTCAAAATGCGAATGCTGTATATCATATTCAGACTTAACAGATTCACCACAAACCGTCTTATTTGCATAGGACATATGTAATTGTTTTTTCCATTTAATCAATAACTTGTTAATCAATTTTTTCAGAACATTATTCTCCACAATACGACCTGCATATTTATAATCAATCGTATTTACAGCATATCCTTCTTCTAATAAAAAATGTTCCATTGCATACGCAAGCAAAACAGCACCATGACTATCGCATCGCTGAATGTTTAATAATCCGATATGTTTTATAGTCATTGTCTCTAATCCCCCTTCAGCATCTTTTCTTCAGTAATCCAATAACCTCTGGAATTTTCTTTCTATACAGTAAAACCAACACACACATACCAATAATCAAAATATACCGCACGACAACATACGGATATATTGCATTTACTACTCCTGTAATAGTAAGCATCACAACAGATAACAGTACAAACATTTTCCATGGAAATATTGATCCATTCTGCAATTCTACGCCAGCGATTTTTCTTGAGTACAGCATATGGAATCCTGCCATAACCATATAGCAAATCAAGGTTGTGTAGGCTGCTGCCACATAGCCAAATTTCGGAATAAGTAAATAATTTAAAGCAATGTTTAGCCCTGATGCGATTACAGTTATAGCCGCTACGTTTTTAGTTTTCTCATAATAAAACTCAACCTTGGATACAAGACTGTACAACATAACAAAGAAATAACCAGCTACTACAGGGGGAATAACATAGACTGCATCTGCGTACGCTTTATCTGCAAAAATCATTATAAGTTCAGGTGCAAAAAGCATAAACAATGTTGCCATTCCTAAAAACCCAACCATCAACATTACTGTTATATTATGAATACTCCTTACGTCTGTTTCCTTATTATCCTGATAATTCTTTATCTTCTGATAAATCCAAGGTGTAAACGTTGCATCCAACGCTGACGTGAGTAAAACCATCAGCCGTCCTAAATTGTATGAAACACTGTATAGTGCAACGCTTGACTGACCACAAAACTGACCAATCATAATTCGATCTGCCTTGTCCAAAACGAGCGTTGACAAGAAATAGGGGATAAGAGGCAAATTAAATTTAAGCGCATAAGACCATATTCCTTTGTCAAAATAAATTTTCCCTCGCCAGAAAATTCTTATATAAAAAATCAGATAAATAAGAGCCCATATAATTTGATACGATAGGATTTTCACAACACCCTTATCGTAATTAATAAATAGAACCGCACATAAATTTAAAAGCGTTCCTACTACTGCAGTCGCAATTGTAACTATGGTAAATTTCCGATACTTGTATTCATATTTACTTCTAGCAGTCCAGAACAACATCGCAGGAGCGCAAATCTGTGCAAGGAAAAGCGAAAGGCAAAGCACAAAGCTCATACCCGTCAATTTTTCAATTGCATCATGGAATATTAAGAATAAGGTAAGCATCGAAAGCGAGGTTGTCGTCGTTAAACCCAGTAGTGCAGCCTCAAATTTATCTCTACTGTGCTCATACTTAATCATGCCCTTGTCGAAGACACCATAGCTAAGGCGCAGTGTACATACAACAACAACGAGATCATTCCACGCAAAATATGTACTCGATAAACCATATTGTTCTGTACTGAGTAAGCGCGTAAAAATAGGAAGCGTAATAACGCTTAAGCCATTTTGGAGTACACCACAAACCAGGAACCAAAAACTAGCCCTGACCTGAACTGGCATTGATTTATATTTTTCAATTAAATTCTTCATGATCCTCTTTATAATTTGGAAGGAAGCTTAATTTCGAATTTAGTTGAGTACATCAACTATGGATTCCTTCATTACATTTAAGCCCTCATTCAAAATGTCATCTTGAATCGTTAACGGTGGCATTATCTTTAATACACCGTCTTTTCTTCCAGCTACCTCCATAATTAATCCATTGTCAAATGCCTTATGAACTACTTTCAAGGCAAGAGTCGAATCAATAGCATTAAAATCAATTCCCCATATAAATCCTATTCCCCTGTAGGATAAGTTTTTATTTAAAGGAATAATTTCACTTTCTAAAAAATCACTGATCATCTTCGCTTTGCGTTGAACTACCTTATCCATGGAGTGTTCGACATAATAATTTATACCCGCCGTTGCACCAACAAAAGAAAGCTGGTTGCCTCTGAAGGTACCGTTATGTTCTGCAGGTCTAAAGATGTCAAGATCCGGTCTTATCAACAAAATCGCCATCGGCATACCAAAGCCAGAAATGGACTTTGATAAAACCACCATATCTGGTTTGATCCCAGCTCGTTCAAAAGAAAAGAACGTACCGGTTCTTCCATTTCCAACCTGAATATCATCCACAATCATTATGATGTCATTATCTTTACAGATCTGATATACCTCTTTAAGCCATTCTACACTTGCTACATTAATGCCACCTTCAGCTTGCACTGTTTCTAATATAATCGCAGCAGGCTTATCAACACCTGAATGATCATCGGTCAAAACCCACTTTAAATAGGCAATTGAGTCAATCCCCTGCGTGCCTTCATACGGAATGTGGGTTACATTTGTAAGTGGCAAACTAGCCCCTTCTCTACTAACCTTATCCGTTGTAAGTGCAAGAGATCCGAGTGTCATTCCGTGAAACCCCCCCCCGAATGCCAATACCTCCGTTCGCTTTGTGTTCTTTCTAGCCAATTTAATAGCAGCTTCAACAGCATTTGTCCCTGTTGGGCCACAACACATCACCTTGTAATTCAATCCTCTCGGTTCAAGAATTTTAGAAGAAAAAGTACTTAGAAACTCCTCTTTTGCAGAAGTATACATATCCATCATATTAATGACATGATCATCCTGCAGATATGTCAATATTTTATCCTTAATTTCAGGGTTATTATGCCCATAATTCATAGAACCAGCCACGGCAAGAAAATCTATATATCTTCTACCATCAACTGAATACAATTCCGAATTCAATCCTTTATCAAAAATAACCGGATATTTTCTGCAGTACGAACGTACTTCAGACTCGTTTTTTTCAAATACATCAAACATGATTTTATTCTCCTTTGTTAACGAACTTCATATTTTGTTCCGTATCTATAAGTTCTTGCCTGCTTTTCTCCATATATCAGATAATCAATTTTCAATTTGAAATAGATTTCCCTTAAAAAGTGAATCTTTTTAATTTTACTCTTTATATAGCATCCAAGCCTATATAGCGTTCTTCCTATTAGTATTGTCATGGTTGGAACGTGATAATCATATTCTCTAATACTTCTTAGCAAATCTCTGCTTGCCTCAATGGTATTCGATTCTACGACTATCAGGTACTTGAATTTTCCTCTTTGAAATGCTGAAAGATCAAACGATTCCTTAAACTTTGGCAATTTTCCAATTATGTCAAGTGAAAGCATTGTTCTCATGCATTTTTCGCAAGTACAGCAATTCCTATCATCATTGTTATTGCAGACCTTTAAATTCTTCTGTATGAATGGGTCATAAGCAAACCTCTTAATCTTTTGCGTTCTCCACACTTCTCCACCTGATGAGTAAAATGTCAAACTATTTGTACTCATTAAAGCGAGATTTAAAACATCAAACCCATCAGAATCGTGACTTGCAAAATCGAATTCTCCAAAAGGCACTCCAGAACTCACATAATACACACCAAACAATTTCTGCAATGCAAGCACATAAGAACAGATTCTCAAAGAATACTCTTGTACAAAACCATCAAATAAGAAGTCATTATGATTGGTGTACACCCCCACAAGTTTTAATCCATAGTTTTCTGCTATCGGTTGCGATCTGCTCAACAAATCTTCAAATTTCTTTCTCGTATCCTCCTCTGAGACATAATGATTAAACTGGTTGGCAATCAATAAATGAGTGAGCCTATAATCCTGAGGAACATCCTTCGTATGAACAGAAATAGAATAATAAGAATCAACACCGCCACTTGCTGAAGTCCCAACTGCACCTTCTGTGTTTATTTTTCCAATATAAGGTTCCGCCTCTACATTGATTCTCTTATACGCTCGTGGTCTTACAACCGGAAGCGTCACTAAAAAATATGTTTTTATTTGATATAAAAGTCTCTCGCTAACTGCTCCTTCCACTTTTATATCTTCACCGTTGAACATGGCGTAATTTAATATACCAACCAAAAAAGCGTCAGAAACCTCAGTGCAAAGATACGGTTCATATTCTTTAGCGACTTCAAAATAAAACGTTTTATTCACGTCGCCTAATAATATATCTGCACACAGACGAGTTGTTCCCTGATACTCTTTTGTATATGGTTTCCTAATTGTAATCATCTTACGACTCCCTTTACACTAAATCATCTAAATTTATTCTTTCAAAGACTTCAAGTTTTCCGCCACGTGTTGCATTTCCAATCATTACACCGTGTGCTTCACTCCATCTTCTTGCTTCTCTGAACGATACTTCACAGAGTAACAATTCCGGTGGAAACTGTGTAGACATATCAATTGGTTTAATCCCTTCAGCATAGCTGCCAGCAGTTTCAACCACACCATTTTTAATATTATAATTATGATCAATTCCAATTAGATAAATCTCTTTGTACCCCATATACGCCGCAATCTGAATCATTGCATATGTGATAGATAATCCGTCATATATTCCAACACTTATATCATCTGAAAAAGGCATTAAGCCTTCTGGATATGTACCATCCGGACTATATACTGAAACATAAGGCTTAAAAAAGAGTCTAACTTTTTCATTGGTTAATATTTCATCCGAAAACATGGATCTGAATTTATATGGTAAGAAGCACAGTTCACAGTTTTCTATCGCAAATTGTAAATCTCCTTTAATCTGCTCTAGCACTTTGCTATCTTGAGAGCAGTAATATTTTGGTCTCCAGGTTGTTTTATCATAAAGATTGTATATTCTATTGCAGGCAAAACAATCTTCACCTTTCAGTTTTTCTAAATCTGCGATTTTAAGACTTGGACCATTACCAATAATAAAACAACGATTATTTTGACTAGAGTTTTTCAGTTGCTTAATTAATCTGCTATCCTGTGTAGTTTTGTAATGTTTTGATGATAAGTTATCAGCACAGGTTTTTATCAGCTTTACTCCTGGCTGAATAATTGACTTTATTTTCATTTACTGCTTACCTTCCTTTGATATCTTCATTAAGCACATAGTTCATTTCACAATACCGAAAATCATGGTGCTTAGCTTATACACGAATTTTTTAATTACCGATCATCCTCTCGTACATAATGAGCTTGTGTCAAACATCCACCAATAACCAATGCAATTGGAATACTCAAGAAATGCACAAAGGCCGATTCTGCAAGCGACGAAACACATAAATATCCAAGTGCAAAAAGTGCACTAAAATAGGCATTACGATTCTTGATTTTAATTTTTGATATTTCTACAAACAATTTATATAATGCCATGATAAAACATGCGGCCCCCAAATACCCATTTTGTGCAATTTCCATAGGCCAAAAAGAGTCGGAAATGAAGCTAGGATGGTCTCTTGTCAGTCCATAAATATTCGATATTCCATAATTTGAATAGAGCGGTGAATATACCACACCAGAATAATGCGACGCAAATGTTGCCAACCCTGCTCCTAATGGAAAATGTTCCTTTGCGATGTCGAAACATGTTCGAAGAAGAACATTGCGTGCCGCTCCATCACTTATAGAACTAAAGAAGTAGTACTGTATCTGACTCCATCCAATAAGTAAGCATAAGCAACCTATAAGAATTACACTTTTTAACTTAATTTTCTTATTATAAACATTAATCAAATAATACAAGAGAATATACAGAATCACTCCGCCAAAAGCCTTGCTTCTCATAGTGGAAGCCATTAAAAGCAAAAGAATAACACTATATAATGTAAAATGTCTCGTCTTATCCTTTACCAATAATAGAAGTGCTAGTAAAAAAACACACATAGCACAAAATATTGTATGAAGTCCATAAAAAAGAAACGTGGATTTCATTCCATATCTGTAGTCACCTGGAAACAAATTCAAAAACTTATCCAAGAAAAGCAACAAAACATAAAGCCATACTACCGCTTTAATATGATTAGCAATTTTTCCTCCATTCAAAGACAGATTAATACTCTTGAATAATGTTATACCTACATAAATACTTAGCCAGAACTTAAGGTTCAATAACAAATCTGGTAAAACAGCTTTCAGCATATCCTGATATTCATATACTATATTTCCTGCTAATGCAAACAGAATTGCAACACCAACCCAAAATGGGTAGCTATTCTTTCTGATGCGTAGAAGTCCATGTCTCTCATACAATTTTTTGATTGCAATCGGAATAGCCATGCAAGATATAAGCTCATCTAAATATCCAAATATTGGCAGGTAATTTTCTAATAATTCTCTAAAGATTATCAAATAGAAAATCAAAATAAAAATATAGTAATTGTAGTTTCCCTTTGTTCGAGTCATATTAACATACCTATCATATATTTCACTTTCTTTTTATGTTTCACATTTTCGTTTCTCAACAAGTTCTAATGTATAACCTATGCAGTGCGCAGGTACCCCCCCATATTTCGCCAGTTGGTACATTTTTTGTCACTACAGCACCAGCTGCAACAATAGAGTTCGGACCAATTTCTGTATTATACATCAACGTAGCTCCTGCTCCTATTACGCAATTATCATTAATCTTTATTGTCCCTGTATAGAACGGGAAATGATATTCTTTACTAATTTCCGGATTTCGATTAAACATATCTCCAATAATGTCATGTGTAATAAATCTTACATCAGCGGAAATATGAACATTATTCCCCAACGAAATTAGTTCTGGTTCTGATGGAATTTTCTTTGCATGCCATGCACAATTATTTCCCATATGCTTAAATATGGATTTAGCCTTTAAGTACGTTGCTGCCTGAATTCCGTGTCTAAAGAACATAAGTCTCATCATTATCCAGTATCTTTTAATCTTTTTCCTCATCTCAATTTCTCCATCGATACTTAAAATTTACCTTTTCATCTGTTCCGCAATATCAGCATCCACAATCTCTTCACCGGTCTTACCTACCAGCTGTGCCTTACTTGCTTCACTTAATCCATTATTAACAACGGCACACATATCACATGTGCTACACTTATCCAGTTCCTCTTTCGTTACCTTACCATCTCTGAAATCACGTACAACCTTCAACTCGTACATAGAATATGGTTTCTTCATGAACAGTGCTTTCAGCTTATGCCATACCACCCAGAATCCAGGCTCCCAGATATATTTATGCATAGCAGGACTCACACTACCAATCATCCAACAGTCACGGTCACAGCAACGCACCTTCTTACGAACTGCCTCCGCCTCCGGACTATTCCACAATTCATCCCAGCTCTGGTTATTCAGATTACCCATGACTTCTTTATCTTTTGTTCCATTACAAGGCATAACATCTCCATATGGGTCAATGAAGAATGTGTCAAAAGACATATCACACGGAAGCAGACGCTTTTGGCCATAGATGTAATTGATAAGACCGTGGTTGAAGTAAGCACGGAACCACTTCTTCGGGCTGTTGGAACGTAGCAGCTCATTAACCAATTTTTCGAAGTTCTTAGCCACCATCGGACGGTCATGAATGATGTTCTTCGCTTCAACAAAATAGAAGCTATTGTGCAGAGAAGCAGTTGCAAACTCCATGCCCATCTCATTGGAAATCTTGTACAGAGGAACCAGGTCAGGAGCGTTTTTGTCCTGAACGGTCATGCCAAAGCCAACGTCCTTCATGCCCATCTCACGCAGCTTCTTCAGTGTGCCGTAACCACGCTGGTAGCCGTTCTGCAGGCCACGAATCTCGTTGTTGGTCTGCTCCAGACCCTCGATAGAGATACGAATACCGATCTGCGGGAACTCCTTGCACAGATCAACGATACGGTCGGTGAAGAAACCATTCGTAGAAATAACGATACGGTCAGACTTCTTGTATAGTTCACGCACGATATCCTTCAGGTCGGTGCGGATGAACGGCTCGCCACCAGTAATGTTCGTGAAGTACATCTTCGGCAGTTTCTTGATGGTTTCGATGCTGATTTCTTCCTCCGGCTTGGAAGGTGCTTTATAACGGTTGCACATGGAGCAACGAGCGTTGCAACGATAAGTGACGATAACCGTACCATTCAATTTCTTTTCTTCAGACATGATTAACTCTCCTATTAACAATCAAAGTTTCAATTTTATTTAAGAACCACTTGGCACATACCGAGAACACCACAGAACCGCAGATGACCGCAACTGCTGTGAAGATATATGCAAGTAAGCCATTACCAAACAGATGGACAAGGTGCAATTTCTCAAGCACACGATAAATTACCATGTGGCACAGGTAGATCTCGAAGCTGATACTGCCAAGGAACTTGGCAACTGGATTGACCAGTACCCCCCCCTGATTGCATCCGAGGGTACCGACCAGTGCTGCCACACAGAAGAACAACATTGTTAGCGTATTGCCACCTACTGCAAAATAAGCAACTGTGGCAATCAGCAGAATTGCTCCGGCGATAACTTTGGATTTTACTGCAAATTCAGCAAGCTCTTTCCGGTAAAGGAAGATTAGGCCTCCTGCAATAAAATAAATTGCATCATAAACGATATTGGCTCTACCGGCATTGAAGTAATTTCCACACAGGTAGTTGAACACTAATGCCGCGGCTGCCACTCCCCATGCCCTCTTCTTATTTCCAATCAGGAAGCAGAAAAACGGGAACAGCATATAAAACACAAAAATGACCGCCAGTGTCCAGCTCACACCGATAACCGAAATATTTGCATTCGGCAAAAGTCCCTGACACAAAGTCAGATTTGCAAACACTTCATACAGTGAGTTCTTGCTCGGTGAAATCACAAAATCCAGCGCGCAGAGCAATGCAAAATACGGCCAGATTTTGATGTATCTTTTGCTGTAAAATTCCTCAACGCTGATCTTACGGTCTATGATTTTCTGGTAGTAGCCACAGCACATACCAAAACCGCTGACCATCATGAAAAGAAAAACGAGGTTTGCGAAATTAGGGATAAGTTTTCCAAACACAAATCCTCCTATCCCATATTTTCCATTTGCGAGAACGTGCATCAGCGCAATGCCAATAATGGCATACGCCTTCAATCCATCTATTCCCTCATATCGATCCGCTTTTGTAGCCATAAATTTTCTCCTCACGTACCAGTCTTACTGATACACCTTCATAATTTTCTCGTAATACTCATCGATAGTATCAAAGCTAATGTCCTTGCAGTTCTTGCTATACTCATCGCACAGCTTCTTATCATCCCAGAGCTTCCGGATCTTGCTCTTCAACTCGTCGCCATCTCCGCTCTTAAACAGCTCACCGGTCTTACCGACCTGAATCAATTCTGGGATGCCGCCGATATCAGCTCCCAGCACTGGTGTGCCGTACATCTGGGATTCCATCACGGAAAATGGGCAGTTCTCATACCACTCAGACGGATAGATGGAGAACCTTGCCTCACGGATGAGCTTTTCCAATGCCTCACCTTTCTGGAAGCCAACGTTTTTGATGTTCTTAATTCCATTTACCGTCTCTTCCAACGGGCCGGTGCCTGCGAAGATAAACTGCACATCCGGCAGCTCCTTACAGACCTTGATGAGTGTACCGATGCCCTTCTCCTCAGAGAAGCGACCGAAGTAAAGGACATAATCCTTCTTTTCTGTCTCTTTCCACTCCACCTTATCGATGAAATTATTCATTGCCACGGTCTTCGTCGCAAACAGCGGATTGCTGTCCATCTTGCTCTTCATAAACTCAGAGCAGCAGATCATGGTGTCAATGTACTTGTAAGTCCCTTTCCACTTCCAGAACTCGGCCTCCATCATGCCGATGGCAGACTTCGCCGTGGAGCCGTGGATGCACTTGCCTTTCATGCAGTTCACGAAATGGCCGCCGAGGCACTTCTCACAGTTCTGGTGGGTGTTCGGATTGTTCAGCATGTGGTTCGGGCAAACCAACTGGTAGTCATGCGCCGTGAAGATGATTTTACAATCCCTTCCGGTCTCCTTACGCCACTTCACGATTTCCAGAATGATGGAAGGTGTCAGCTGATAGTTGAAGTTGTTCAGGTGACAGACATCCGGCTGGAAGTCGTCCAAAACTTTTCTCAACTGTACTCTTGCTTCTTTGCTGTAAATCGTCTTGATTGGGTAGGTCAGCTTCAACAGCTTGCTCCCACCGTGAAAATCCATATCGGACGTATAAGCATTGACCCGGTTGCCCACGCAACGGCCTTCGTGCTCCATACCGAAGTACTGAACCTCGTGTCCGTGATGCTCCAGCGCCTCACCCAATTTAAATATGTACGTTTCTGATCCGCCGTTTCGGTGCAGAAATTTATTCAAAATCAGCGTCCTCACGTTATTTTTCTCCTTATTTTATGTTCTATTTCACTATCTCTGTTCAGATGAAACACTTCCAATGTGTTGTTCATAAACCAGAGTGCTCCATACAAACGCAGGTAGTCATACTGAAAGTCCTTATGATAAAATCATCTGCTGTTACCGAACCTAGGTAGCGAGATAAAAAATGCTCTCGCAGCTCTACCCAGCTCTCGAAAAGTGCCGTAAATACGCCATTTTTCTGGCGTTTTCACTATGTACATCTCACTGCCTGCGTTCGGTTAGAGGAGATTGTTGATTATTAATACTCACACCATCATTCTCTCCTATACAGATTTAATGTTTTTTCAACAACATCATCCCAGTCATACTTTCCGCAGATGAAATCTGCCGCCTGTTTTTTTAGTTTCATGACATCTTCCGGATGATCACAGGCATCTTGCAATTTTTCTCGAAGATCACTTACATCCGATTTTCTAAAAATCACTGCCTTGTCTTCCACGACCTCTGCACATTCAGGAATATCAGACACCAGACAGCAGTTTCCATAACTCATTGCTTCCAATAGACTCAATGGCATTCCTTCCAAATCTGAAGGCAGTGTATAGAGATAGGCATTGCTGTATAGTTCATCCAGCAGGCTTCCTTGAACAAATCCCGTGAATATAATTCTGTGATCATCTTTCGCTAGATCTTTTAACTCTCTCGTGAAAGAATCTGTATCGCTGGAACCACCAGCTATTACAAGCTTCTTATCTGTCTTGACATTCTTAAACGCCTCCACAAGATATCGGATGCCTTTTTCCGGCACCAGCCTGCCAAGGAACAATATGTAAGAATCGCTCGTCAGTCCAAATTGATTTGTTATCAAATCAGCCTTTCGATTTACCGGACAATTCACCCCGTTCGGAATAAAATGAGTTTCTCGCCCATAGATTTCACGAAAATAATCTTGGACACCTTTACTCAGAACAACAATTTCATCCGCATACTTTACTGCGTTCTTTTCGCCCTGCCGAATGAATCTTGAGCCGAATCCGGATTGCCATTTTTCGCGTTTCCAGTCAATTCCATGAATCGTCACGATAACCCTTTTTCCAAACATCTTTGGAAGCCACGCAAAAAATGCAGGTCCCTCAGCGTGGATGTGAATCACATCGTATTTTCCAAATGCGCTATAAAGAGCTGCAAATGCAGAAGAAGATACAGCAGCCAAACCCTTTCTCTCGATGGTCGGAACAGATTTTTGACATATTCCTTCATATTCAATTTTCCTATCATACTCTGCCCCACTCACATGATGCCCTGACCTGTTGTAACAAGTCACCTGACATCCATCTCGTGCCATCCGGGTGCAAAGCTCTTTTACAACAATTTCGATGCCGCCTTCTCGTGAAAGTCGTTTCTGACCGAACATCGCCACCCTGATTTTGTCTGAATTACATACCACAATATCTTCACTTCCTTTTCCCAAACTACTCCGCACCTTCTCCGTGAATTACCTTTTTCACTGTTCTCCACAAAATCCTTATGTCTTCACTCAATGACCAGTTAGATATATATCTTATATCCAGTTCCACAATCTTTTCAAAATCTGTCATATCACTTCTGCCACTCACCTGCCAAAGTCCTGTTATTCCCGGCTTTGAGCTAAGTCTTCCCATATGGTGAAGCTGATACTGCTCGTATTCATCGACCGTTGGTGGCCTTGTTCCTACAAGACTCATATCTCCTTTTATGACATTTAAAAACTGTGGAAGCTCGTCTATCGAATATTTTCTGATAAATTTTCCTATCGGTGTTATTCTTGGGTCATTATCCATCTTAAACATAAGTCCATCCATCTTGTTCTGGGACATAAGTTCTTTTTTTCTTTCTTCTGCATCCATATACATTGAACGGAATTTATATAATTTAAATATTCTTCCGTTCTTTCCAACCCTGTCCTGCTTAAAAAATACAGGTCCGGGTGATTGGATATATATTATCGGGGCAAATATGACAAATGCAATCGCCGTTATAATAAGACCTGTCAGACCGCCTGCTATATCCATCAGCCTTTTTTCTATAAGCTGTCTTTTTGTTGCCACTCTCATCCCAGCAGTAAGAACAGTAAATTCACCAATCTGTTCTACGGATTTATCTAAGAGTTCATGAGGAAGATTTATGAGGTTCATATGTACCGTTACTCCTGATGACATCAAATAATTGATTAGTAAGCTCTTTGCGTATTCTGTCATTTCCATATCAACAAATATGCTGTCAATTACATTGTTCAGAAGGTAATCTTCCAGTTCATCAAATTTACAAACTTCCATGATGTCTGATGTATCTGCCGTTATGCCATCAAATGTAGCTGCAACTTCCTCCATTGCTTCTAAAAAATCATCTTTTTTTACACTTTCTTCTTTTTTCGATAATTTTTCGTATTGTACCTTATATTTCTTTACAATGTCTTCCTGCTCCGCTATTACTACTCCGACAATCTTATAATTTCTGTACTTGTCCTCTGATAATTTATTAACACATGTATCCTTATGTTTTTTGTCTGTCAATATCAGCATATGTTCAACATACGGATTGTTTATCATTTTTTTCCGTAAAGAATGCTTTCTTAAACACCTTAATGTATACATCAAAAGAATATGCACTATGAAATATACAGACATGGTCTTTCTTGAATATAATGATAATTCTTTACTTATAAACAGAGTAACCATAACAAACATATCTGTTATACAGCCATGCTTGACTGCTTTTTTCAGCTCATCTAAATATCCACGTCTTAGTATTCCCGTATAGCTTTCAAACAAAAAGCCTACACACATGTCAAAAATCAACAATATAATCCATAGTCTTATGTATATGGTCGGGAATATATTTTTACGAGTAAGATCCAAACCATGTCTTACTACATAACCCAAAAATAATGCAATTGTTATGGATAGTTTATCAAGCAGAATAAAATCAATATGTTTATCCCATTTCTTTTGTCTCTTTTCATACATTATCTTTCAGGCTCCTCGTACCTTAACAAAAATTACTAATACTCACCATAATTGCCGTATCCATAATTTCCATAACCGTATTTCCCTGTTTTTACCGGAACTTTGTTTAGTACGGTTCCAAGTATTCTTACTCCACTTTTATCAAGCTGTTTTTTTACATCCTGCACAAAATGATAATTTATGGCATCTGCTTCTATGACTATAACTGCTCCATCCGCATATTTAGCTGCTATGGCACTGTCTATAACCGAGCCAAGCGGCGGTGTGTCAACTATGACATAATCATATTTTTCCCTGCAGAATTTCATAAGCGTTTCAAAATTCTCACTGCCAAGAAGTTCCGCCGGATTTGGCACATAATTGCCGGAAAATATTATGTCCATTCCCTCAATATCTGTTTCCATGCAAACTTCATCAAATGTATTCTGACCTGTGAGATAATGAGCAAGTCCCTTTTCAACACTTCCTACCTTATATCTTCCGACAAGAACCGATTTTCTCATATCTGCATCTATCATAATTACTTTTTTCCCGGCCTCAGCAAGCGATACCGAAAGATTAAATGTAACACTTGATTTTCCCTCATTTGGTGTACAGCTTGTAAAATCTATTACTTTGACATTGTCACCGCAAAAGGCTATATTTGTCCTCAATGCCTTATAAGCTTCATTTGTCCTGTAGTCAAGTTCTTTTCTGGTTTCAAACTTTATCTTATTCATGTTTTACACCTGCCTTTTGCTTCTGACGTTTTTTTCTCTTCTTCTTATCTCTCATCATCTGTTCAACTGAACCTTCTTCAATTGGAATTATTCCAAGATTATTAAGTCCAAGATACTTTTCTACATCATCTTCTGATGAAATCGTATTGTTCAAAAGATAAAGAGCTATTATGATAAATGAGCTTACAAATATTCCTGCCAAAAATCCTAACGCCGTATTTTTCACAAGGCTTGGACTTGATTTTTCGTCTGCCACATGTCCGTATTCAACTGTTGTAGGAGGCTCAACTCCCATTATTGATTTGATTCTGTCAGCAGACACCTTTCCGATTTCATCTACTATTTCTTTTGCCACATAAGGGTCATCCGTGTTTGCTGTCACTTCAAGTATTCTTGTGTCTGACGGATTATTAAGTGTGATTATGTCAAGCAAATCATCATATTCCATATCCAGATTTAAATTTGATATAACCTTTTCCAATACAGGTCTGCTCTGAACTATATGTATGTAATCCTGTGCGAGCTGTGAACCTGCCTGTAATGATGTAAGTGACATTATTGAGTTTGTTTCACCTACTATATAGAGTTTTGATGTTGATTCATATTTTGGTTTTATGAGAAACAATGTTCCAATACCTATCAATGCCGCAAGTATTACACCGATTCCAAATATTTTTATTATCTTTTCCTTAAGCAGAGTAAAAATCTCAACTAAGTCAATCTCAACTTCATCATTCTGTTCTTTTTCCATAAGATTACTCCTCAAATGTATTTTCCTTCCAACATTTTTATTGGATTTTCAAATAGTATTTTTTCTGCAAGACTGCTGTTAACAAATTCCAGTTTTAACTTCTCAATTGCGTCTTTCATGAGTGGTTTTCTCCTGTTTGCACCGTGACAGTCACTTCCAAGAAAATGTACATAACCATTCATCAAAAGCTTGCGGCAATACGCAGCATGCCTGTCAAACAAACCTCCTACAATACTTTCCGTATTCATCTGAATATACGCACCCATATTTATGAGTTCATCTAAAAAATCATAATTTTTATATAATTTTTCATATCTCTCAATATGTGCGACAATCGGAATATACCCTTCCATAATATATTCTCTTAATGCGGCATATATTTTTTTTGCCGAATCCCCCGGAAGAAATTCTACAAGGATATATTTTGTATCAGCTATAGTCAATGCATTTTTATTTTTTAATGCATCTATAATACCCGGACCATTCAAAAGTTCATTTCCAAGATACAGTTTCATATCAGGATACAATTCATTTACTTTTTCTTTGAGTAATATAAACACATCATTTATTTTTTCACTTTGCCCATCCGGATAGTGAGGTGTTGCAACTATATTTAGAACTCCCTGTTCACGCATCTGTCTTATCATTTCCAATGATTCTTCAAGACTGTCTGAGCCATCATCCACACCGGGAATTATATGGGTATGCAAATCATAATAGTACGACCCATTGCGATTCGATTTATCATAATTTGCTTTATCGTTATTTGAGCTTTCATTATGCGGCTGCATTTTACCTCACCTCCTGACCGGTTATTCTACATAAAGTCTGTGCAGATAATTCTTGACAAAAAATAAACTTATACCTATAAGCAGACTTATAAGTCCCATATAAATACATATATTTATATTCCATCCAAGATATTTGGTAAGAAAATCCTGATAATATACCGGAGATATTTTAACTTTTGATAGCACCCCGGCTATCTTTAAAAATACTCCTGCTGCTATCGCCGGTACAGATGCTATTGTTATAGCAAATGCATACACTCTTACCGCTTTATGCTTATATTCGTACATCTGGAATATCATAACAAACATAATCACAAAAATGAGTACCATTGATATAAGCATTCCGATAAATACTGCATTAAATTCTTTATTGCATTTGTATACAGCATCTCCATATTTAAATGAAAATGCAGACTTATAATCTGACTCCAATTTTTCAGTCAATTTCTGATTTTCTTTTTCAGAGCCGTTTGTTATTTTTTCTTTTAGCAGTTCATTAATCTTTTGATTTGAAAAGTTCTGCTTATTTACACCCTTTTTAAGTACATCCTTAATACATTGCTTTTGCGTAATATAAATATTTGACAGCTTAAATATGTCCTCAGCCAGACTTTCATCATATCCTGCTGCTTTTAAATCTTTTTTTGCCATCTCTCTTACAGTCTGTACAGTTCCCGAAAAATAGTCACTCTCCATAAGTTCTCTGTCTACCGTACTTGTGTTTAAGAATCCACATCTGACTACAAGTGATGCTATCATCAATATCGTAATGCAGGCTATAACTGCTCCTGAATATACTGCTATCGCACATCTTAATTTTCTTTTCTTATGACCTCTTTTTTTAACAGTAAATATATATACTATCTGTAAGACAAGTGCCAATATTGCTGCCGCTAAAACGCAGAACCACAATGTTTTTATTTCCTTGATATGCAGAATATCTTTCAGAAAATCATATTCAGAGTCATACTGTCTGCTGCCATACGAAATATCAACTTTGTCTGCATATGTATAGTCAACATCATCTGCCGTTATAGTTGAAACTGTATTAAGCTTGTCTTCCTCATCAACCCAGACATTTTCAGCAGCCGATGTTTCCTGCGGATTTGCTGTTGCTGTATTTTCCGGCTGCTGTTCATTTGTGGTATCAGTCTGCTGTTTACCCGCACCTAAAAACTTTTTCAAAAAGATTCTGTTTAAGCTGGATGTTTTAGTCGAATGTTCACTTTCGGTATCATCTGATTTTTTACTGCTGCCATCCGTATTTTTTTTGTCTTTTTTATTATCTTTCTTGCTGTCAGATTTTTTTTCTGAAGCATCAGTTCCGTCATTTCCACTGCCTGATGACACCTCATTACAGTATCCCTCTTCCACAAGTTCCTGATGACTGCCACCAAACTGTGCAATATACTGATTCGCCTCAGCATCCGACATATCCACATTATCAGCAGATAACTTGGCTGTCGCCTGTGATATATATGACGAATTTACAACATATGTTTTTCCATTGTATTCAAACGGCTGCTGCGCAGCCGCTATTGCTCTTTGCTCAGCGGCATTAAGACCTCCCGCAGCACTTGCACCTGTCGTTCCAAATGCAAATGTACCTGCAATCACCACCATAACAATGCATATCTTTTGAATTAATGTTTTCATTTAATTAAGACTCCCATACTATTAATCAATATACTGATACTACGTCAGATACATCTCCTATAAAGTAAATTGCTCCACAATTTGTATAAGATGTATCATATGTATTTCTTCTTTCAACATAGAAATAATAGTCTTTATTATCTACAAGGTCAGATATTGTCCAAACTGTATCAGGACTTTTCCTTGATACTTTTATCGTTCCTGCCGAATTTGTTTTTGTCACATACAATGTGTCAAGCATAACCAAGCCGTCTTTTACACTTCCGCTCTGCTCATAAACATTTCCTTTGAAACCAATTTTAAGACTTCCGTCATAATCTCTGTTTACAAGATAAACAGTTCTTACTTCTCCGTTGATTTTGACAACACCATATGCTGCCACCGCACCATTGCCTGAAACAGGAGTAAGCTTTCCTTTGCCTGCATCTGGTGTCTGTGTTGGCTGTGTACTCTGTTCCGGTGCTGCCGTCGGTGCCGCACTTTCTGTCGGAACCGGTGTGCTACTCTCCGTTGGTGCTGCACTTTCTGTCGGTTTTGTGCTCTCTACAGGTGTTTTAGTTTCAGAAGGCTTGCTGCTCTCTGTTGGTACTGAACTTTCTGTCGGTGTACTGCTTTCTGCAGGCACTGCTGTTGGAGCCGGTGTTGCTGTTGTATCAGGCTTAACCGTCGGCTTTACTGTTGTTGTTTTTTTCTTTACAGTAACGGTACACTTAGCTGTTGTCCCATAAAACTTCGCCTTAATCACTGTTTTACCTGTTTTCTTTGCTGTAACCACGCCTTTTTTATTTACAACTGCCACTTTTTTATTTGAAGAACTCCATTTTATTTTTGAAGTCTGTTTCTTATATTTTTTTGGCACGCTTATTTTCAAAGTTAATTTTTTTCCTACATAAACTGTCTGCTTGCTCTTTACAAATTTTATATTTTTTGTGGCTGCTGATACTGAAATACCTGTTAATAAAATTGCAGCCGATGTCAATATTGCTATACTTTTCCTTATTCTTGTCTTTTTCATATTCGATACTCTTTTCAATATACTTATCCGTTTTTATCAGATTTGTTAATTTATGGCTGCCGCAAAATTTACGGCAGCCACCATATAATATTTAACAAAGGGGTTTTTAAACAATGCTATTTAGCATAAACTTTTAAGTTGCTGAGTTTGTCAGATTTTGGAACTGTAACTCTTACATATGGGTCGCTAAGTTCTACTGTTGCTGATGCAATATCAACTACTTTTGTATCTTTAGTAACCTTAATATCTTTAGCAACAATCTTCTTAGCTGTAATGCTTGTTATTGTTCCTGTAACTGTCTTGTTTGTTGAATCAGTTGTTTCAACCTTAACATTGTCACCTGAAACTGTAACTTTTACATCATATTCTCCATTTGCTGAAGTATTTGCTTTTCCTGCAACTGTTATATGATATGTGTCATTACCTGTAAGTTTTACTGTTACTTTTCCTGCATCAAGATTGTCTAAGCTTGCACTCTGTCCTTCAGCAGTTTTAATCTTTGCATTAAATTTCTCATATGCTGATGCAACAGTATTATATGTATTTGCCTGTCCTGCATATGTTTTAACATATGTCATAATAGTTTCAACATCTTTTGCTGTAATCTCAGCACTCTCACTACCATATATAACTTTGTAAGTCTTATCTGTATTAAGAGGGTATGTAACAGTGCCATTACCATTGTCAATAGCTTTTACTTCTGAATATACAGGTGTTGTATCTCCGCTTGATGATGAACCGCCGCCATTGTTGCCAGGTGTTGCACTTGGGCTTGGTGAAATACTTGGTACTGTAGATGGCTCTGCACTTGGCTCTGTTGTAGGAGCTATACTTGGTGCTGTAGATGGTTCTGCACTTGGCTCTGTTGTAGGAGCTATACTTGGTGCTGTACTTGGCTCTGTTGTAGGAGCTGTACTTGGCTCTGTTGTAGGAGCTGTACTTGGTTTTGCAGCCTTTTTCTTAACTGTAACTGCAACTGTAGCTTTCTTATTGCTTCCATCAACTGCTGCAACTGTTATCTTTGCTGTTCCGGCTTTTACACCTTTAATAACACCCTTTGCTGTTACTGTAGCAACTTTCTTATTGCTTGTCTTATATGCAAGCTTTTTAATTGTTACTTTTTTAGGAGTTACTGTTGTAGAAATTTTGCTTGTCTTGCCAACATAAACTGTAACTTTAGATTTCTTTACTGTTATCTTTTTGATTTTCTTAGATACTTTCTTTACTGTTATCTTACATACAGCTTTCTTGCTTCCGGCTTTTGCAGTAATTGTAACTTTTCCTGCCTTTTTAGCTTTTACAACACCCTTTGCTGTTACTGTAGCAATCTTTTTATTGCTTGTTGTAAATTTAACCTTTGCGGCCTTGCTAGGTTTTACTGTAGCTTTCAATGTAATTGAAGAATATGCCTTATCAGCTCCCTGATATAATGTAGCACTCTTCTTGTTTAAAGTTAACTTTGTAACTTTCTTAGCTGCTGATATGTCACTACTCTGAAATGCGATTCCAGATGTAATTAAAGCAGCTGATAATACAGTCGAAATGACCTTTCTTCCCACTTTTCTTCTCATGTGTCTGCCTCCATTTTTTCTTTTTGGTAACGAATACACAGATATATGATGTTTCTGTACTCTATGTAAACGTAACTTATTAATACAGCTATCATTATAGTGGTGAGATATTTTATTGTCAAGGTCAAGTTGGACTTTTTTTTATGATACTTTTATGTCAAATAATATTTTTCGACAGCTTTAGATTAAGTAACACATCTTTATGCAAGGGTTCCAATTATATCGTTTATACTGCAAATGCATATATCAAAACCCAAAATCTATCACTGGAAGATATAGAATTTTTAACACTTTTGACGCTTATTTATAGACTTCCATCTAACGACAAAAAGACAGGAAGATTATTTTCTTTCTGTCTTTTTGTCTATCTGTCATTATATACATTTAGAATTTCACAAAAACACATGCACTGCCTTTACGCTTCAAGTGCCTGTGCAATATCCGCTATAAGGTCCTCTTTATCTTCAAGACCGCAAGATATTCTTATAAGACCGGCAGATATTCCTGCTTCTTTTAACTGCTCATCTGTCATCTGTCTGTGTGTAGATGTCGCTGGATTAAGACAACATGTTCTCGCATCTGCTACATGTGTTTCTATAGCTGCAAGTTTCAAATTCTTCATAAATTTCTCTGCCGCTTTTCTTCCGCCTTTTATCTCAAATGAGACAACACCACAACCACCGTTCGGAAGGTATTTTTTTGCCATTTCATAGTATTTGTTTGACGGAAGTGTAGGATAATTCACATATTCCACCTTTTCATGCTTTTCAAGAAACTCGGCAACAGCCTGTCCGTTTTCTACATGTCTTGGCATGCGTACATGAAGAGACTCAAGTCCGAGATTAAGGATAAATGCACTCTGAGGTGACTGAATACATCCCAAATCTCTCATAAGCTGTGATGTACATTTTGTAATAAATGCACCCTCTTTTCCGAATTTCTCTGCATATGTAATGCCATGATATGATTCATCAGGCGTACAAAGTCCCGGGAACTTGTCTGCGTGTGCCATCCAGTCGAATTTTCCACTGTCAACAATTGCTCCGCCAACAGCAGCTCCGTGTCCGTCCATATATTTTGTTGTCGAATGCGTAACAATATCTGCTCCCCACTCTATCGGTCTTAAATTTACCGGTGTCGGAAATGTATTATCTACGATAAGAGGTACTCCGTGTTCGTGTGCCGCCTCTGCGAATTTTTCAATATCAAGTACGGTCAGTGCCGGATTTGCAATCGACTCACCAAATACCGCTCTTGTATTTTCCTTAAATGCAGCATTCAGCTCTTCTTTTGTACAATCCGGGTCGACAAATGTAACATCTATTCCCATTTTCTTCATCGTAACTGCAAGAAGATTAAATGTTCCTCCGTATATAGATGAAGATGACACTATATGGCTTCCTGTCTCACAGATATTAAACATTGCAAAAAAGTTTGCCGCCTGTCCGGATGATGTAAGCATTCCTGCACTTCCTCCTTCAAGTTGTGCAATTTTGGCAGCCACAAGATCGTTTGTAGGATTTTGAAGTCTTGAATAAAAATATCCTTCTGCTTCAAGGTCGAACAATTTTCCCATGTCCTCACTTGTATCGTATTTAAACGTTGTAGACTGATAAATCGGTATCTGTCTTGGCTCACCGTTTCCCGGAGTATATCCTGCCTGAACACAGTTAGTGTTAATCGTATAATCTTTCATAGTATTTTAAATCCTCTCCTATCATTTTTTTCTGCTGTTCATACTTTCAATATAAACAGCGCCATTAAATTTCTACAAATGCTACAGATTTAGTAGTATTTGTATCATTATACCATGATTATAAAAAAATCGCAAAAAATACTGCCGTAACAATCGTCACAGCAGCTATTGTAAACAATACTATATTGTTCTTATTTAAATTTCACCTCGAAAGTATAAGGCTCTGAAATATCTTTAAATGATGACAGCAGATTTTCAACTGCTTCTTTTGCATAACCGTCCGCTGTTTCAATCATTGTTTTTTCATCAATTTTCTTTTTGCAGTCTTCCTCAGCTCTAACAAGTGCTTTTGTGCCCGCCTCCAGACTATCTGATTTTATCCAGGAAGTATCATAGAACTGATAATTGTTTCCTATGTTAGGCTCACCGACAGTTGCATGCGGCAGTGTGATACTTATCTTTCTTTTTCTGTCATCTATCTTAATATCTGCTTTCGACATATCTACATAAGATTTAACCTCACCGGTGTATTTAACATAAAATTTTTTCTTAAATATACCGCTGTCATCTTCCATTTCAACGACCCCGTCATATATGACTTTAGAAGTGGCAAGTTCGTTTAATTCCTGAAGCTGTCCGCTTATAAAATCTTCAGTCACAACAGAACTTCGTGCATCTTTATTGTCAATATTAATTTTTACCAAAAGTATTATAAATGCCACGCACATAACCGCCACAACAGTTATTATGCTGCGAACAAGTCTGTTGTCCAAAACCTTTTCTTTTAAGCTTTTATCCGTCATTTTATTGTCTGCCATTTTACCTCACTTCATCTTTTTAACAGTACACCAAATGTATCACAGATTTAATTCTCATTTCACTATCTGACACTGACATTTTCACTGATGTCTCCGTTTTGCTTTACTGATACATTTACCGTATATGGATTTTCGCACTTTTTTGCACTCTCAAACATATCCTCGACAAGTACCTTTGCTCTCATATTTGCTTTTTCGACCATATCCGTTTTATCTATTTTTTCCCTGCATTCAAGTTCCGCCTGGGCTTGTCCCTGCTTTAAAAACTGCTTTCCCTCGAGTTTGTTCCATGAAACCTGATCCCATTTTATGCTGCTTTTTAATATATTTATATCAATCACATCCGCTGACGGCAATTTAATATCAATCTTTCTTTTCTTGTCATCAACTTTTACTTCTGCTTTTGAAAGTTCAACTCCGACTTTTACTTCCGCCTTATATTCCATAAGTGCAACTTCGTCAAGCACATCTAAAAACCACTCATTTCTAACCTCGGTAATCCCATTGTACGTTGTACCCAATACCGCAAGTTCACTTATCCCCTCAATCCTTTCGGAATAAACATTAGAATATGAAACTTTTGGTACTGCTTTCTTTGAAAAATGAACTTTCACCAAAATCGTACCAAAAATCAGAATAAGTATCAGCGCAGTAATCAAAATACTCTTAATACGTGTTCCAAGCCCTAAAAACCATCTTACAACAAACATAAAACCTCACTTTCAGACTTCACCTATTTATAATCCCTATCCTAACCTACAACAATACATTTGTCAATCTTATACAATTTTCCATTAAACAAATAGAAATACGACAAAGAACGATATAAATTCCCCTAAAAAATTTATATCGTTCCAAAGTCATATCATATTAAAATTATTTGGCAACAGAGGCAACTATCTGCATTTTTCCGTCAAGTTCAAGGATAAGCGTTTCTCCCTTTATTGCATGATTTATTTAAAGATTAAAATTCATTTTTAATCGGCATATGGTATGCTCCCATCTATGGTTTTCACACTATCACGCTCTATTATTTTTCCCTGTATAGAAAAAACTCCTGCAGAATAAGATGCATTCTGCATTTTATGAATCATAATGTGGACAGCCCTCGTTGCCATCTCACCTATATTTATCTCATATGTAGTAATTCCTATATCCGCTTCCTGATCATATTCAAAATTGTCAAATCCGACAACCGATACATCATTTGGCACTGAGTACCCTGCTTCTTCAAGTTTTCTGATAATGAGACTTGCAGCTTTATCGCAGTTACAGAAAAATGCCGTTGGAACTTCCTTTGGCAGAATAAATTGTCTGTCATAGTCCATTTTTCCATACACATTGTCTCTGTCATCGATAATCCAGTCCTTGCGGTACTCAATACCTCTTTCCATAAGAGCTTTAAGATATCCAAAAAATCTGTCATCAATACTCGGTATCATAAGTCTTGTGCCTACAAATCCTATCTTTTTGTGTCCTCTGTCAAGAAGATAATTTGTCATATTATATCCACCGTAAAGATTGTTGCTCACAATATAATCTCCTGCCTCATCACCTATAGTGGTATCGAAATAAAGAACCGGAAAATCTTTCGTCCATCTCTCTACTGCTTTCATATATTTTTTTCCGAATGCTCCCATTACGATAATGCCGTCAACCTTATTTTCAGATAAAAGTATTGGCATAACACATCCGTTTTCCGCTGCGTATTCTACAATCTCAATCATTGTAAAACATCTCTTTTTGATTGCTCTCTGGGAAATTTCCTGATATATATTCCAATAAAAAGACTGTTTTTCAACTATATATCTCTCGGCAACTATAACACCCAAATTAAAACTTCTGCCTGTTTCTTTTTCTTTATTTTGTACTCTCTTGACATAACCCATCTCATCAGCAAGGGCAACTATACGCTCTCTCAACTCATCACTCATGCCTTTTTGACCTGATAAAGCCTTTGAAACCGTAACTGTACTTACCCCGATTTTCGCAGCAATATCTGATAATTTTACTGCTTTTGCCATATTTTCTTCCTCCAATTGCTATGATTTTACCTTAAGTTCTTCCATAACGCCTCCGAGCAAATATGATGATACATATGCAACAGCCGAACCTTTCATGCCTCCTCTGTAAGCACATGAACATATTAACTTTTACTTAAAAATTATCATAATTTAAGTAAATTGTCAGTAATCCATAACTTAATCGTTAATTTTTTCAATATGGAACAATTCTGCCTGAAAATCTCCCCAAGGTCTCTTAATAATAAATCCACCGTTCATAAGCGCATCTGCATCATATACGGTTCCGTTTATCTTGTATTTTGCTTCATTATCAAGACCTTTAAGTTTAACTCTTATGCTATGCATATTAGGCTGTGCAATCACCTGTACAAACACAAAGATTGCTTCTTTTTTATCCTTTGACACTATCTCATAGCAGTCAAAATAATGATTATTCTGATAAGACGCTATGCGGTAATAGTCACCACTTTGAATGAGCGGACAGTATTTTTTGTATGTCTCAACCTGTGAAGCTATCATATCTCTGTCCTCTTCAGGTATCTTTGTAACATCTAACTCATACCCAAAAGTTCCCGCCATAGCAATAATTCCTCTTGTCTTAAACGGAGTAACTCTGCCTACCGTATGATTTGGGCAGTCAGACACATGCGCTCCTATTACAGACAGCGGATACATAAGTGCCGTACTCTCCTGGATAGCAAGCCTTTCAATCGCATCCGTATCATCCGAGCACCATATCTGAGGACTGAAATAAAGCATTCCGGGATCAAATCTCGCTCCGCCGCTTGAGCAGTTTTCAAGAAGAAGATAAGGAAATTCTTTTAAGAGTCTTCCCTGCAGTTCATAAACCGCAAGTGTATGTCTGTGCATTATCTCTCCCTGTCTGTCAGCATCAAGCTCACTGCTTCCTATATCGGTAAACGGACGATTCATATCCCATTTTACATACTCAATGTTTGCCTGTCTTAAAATAGACGCTACTGATTCATATACATATTCTATAACTTCCCTGCGGCTCAAATCGAGCACAAGCTGATTTCTGACCTGTCCCGGCTCTCTTCCCTCAATATGTACTGCCCAGTCAGGATGTTTTTTGTAAAGCTCCGATTCGGGCGAAATCATTTCAGGCTCAAACCATATTCCAAACTTCATTCCCAAAGAATTTACATTATCTACAAGTTTCTTTAAGCCACCTTTTAATTTTTCTTCGTTTACGAACCAGTCTCCGAGACTTGTTCTGTCATCGTTTCTTTTTCCAAACCAGCCGTCATCCATGACTAACATCTCTATTCCGTGTTTTGAGGCTTCTTTGGCTATATCAAATATCTTCTTCTCGTCAAAATCAAAATATGTGCCTTCCCAGTTGTTTATAAGCACAGGTCTTTTACTGTAAACCCATGACTTTCTTATAAGATGTTCCCTGTAAAGGTCATGGAATGTTGAAGTCATTTTGTCAAGACCTGAATCGGAATATACCATTACAACTTCAGGTGCGGCAAATTTTTCTCCTGCACCAAGTTTCCAGCAAAATCCTCTGGGATTTATTCCCATTGCAAAACGCTGTGAACCGAACTGGCTCTTTTCAATAAATGAGACAAAATTTCCCGAATACACAAAATTCATCGCATATACATCGCCTGTTTCCTGAGTTGCCCCCTCAGAGACAACTGCCATAAAAGGATGTTCCTGATGGCTTGATATTCCACGTGACGATTCTACACTGTGGTATCCAAATCCCACTCTCTGTCTGTCAATTCTTCTCTCTCTTGCCCATGAACCGTGAAGAGTAATATATTCATTCTGCCCGTAGCCAAGTTCAACACAAGCAGATAATACTTTGTCAAGGTATAACGGCTTATCTCCATAATTCGAGATAACAGCACTTCTCATAACTGCATCATTTCCGGTGAAAACAGAGTATCTGAGCTCAACTTCCAGTTTCAGGATATCGTCTTTTAAATTTATACAAAGCGTCTGTACATCATCACCAAATGTCGAAGGCAGTCCTTCAAGTTCAGGTTTTCCGTCAATAATCTCATACGACTCATAGTAAAGCTCTACACCGTATTTTCCTATATCTTCTGCCACTTCTATACAGCTCTGTCTAAAATCACCCATTCCCGATGTCGGATATTCCATAGGAAGTCTGTCAAGAAATGATGACTTCTCTCCGTAATTTATATGAATTTCCGAAAGTTCCTCCTTGTCCATATCAAGAAGATAGGCAAGATGAGTACCAGAAAGTTTCTTTCCATAATAAATATGTACAAGATATTTCTCGTCGATAACTCCCATCACATAGCTTGTATTTTCCGTGTCAATTTTAAATATCTTTTCTTTTTCGTCAAAAATAATCATATCATTCTCCATTCTTGCCCTCTTTTCAGGGCATCTCAAGTTTGTGCGCAAGTACAAATCATAGTATAACACATTTGATTTAGGAAGTCCTGTAGAACTTTTTTCACCTGTATCTTGAAACCTCTATTATGCGGCAAAAATGCCCTATAAACATTTTTGCTGCTTATAGGGCATTTAAATATTAAAGTATAAGAAATTTAAAATTATTTTTTCTTAGATTTGAAAACCATAACGCCGCCGATCGCAACTACTACCACAACTACTATAACAATAGGTACAACAGGAACTCCGGAACTGTCACTGTCTGTTTCACTGCCTGAAGTTGAACCCGAAACACTGCTGCTGTCTGCTGCCTGTGTAGGTTCCGGTGTTTCCTCCACAGCATCCGGATTGTCATAATTGAATCCTGAAACAGTAAATGTAATCTCTACGCTTTCATCAGTAGTACCTTTGAGCAAATCGTATCCGCTCTCAGCACTCTCTGAAAGTCCGTCCTCCTGAAGCTGTTTAACAAGTTCAGGACGCCAATGGTTCATAAGAAGAATAACTGTTCCTCCCTGTAAGTATGGCTCTTCATTCTCAGGAACTCCTTCATCAAATGAAGTAACTTCTCTGCCATCCACTTTTGCCTTTACATTTGTAAATTTAATCTTGTCATTTAAAGGAATGTCAGTAGCAATATGAAGCTGTGAAATCGCTGTCTCTCCCTGGAAGTCTGCTCCTTCAAGTTTCAAAGTATATGTTCCGTTTCCTGCTATCTCTGCATCAGTAAATGTACCTGTTGCAGTTGTTTCTTCCTGTGTATCAGGGTTTGTATATACTATCTTGTCCGCCTTATCAGTCTTATAATACTTATTCTGAGTTTTCTCATAATATCCCAAATGGTTATACCAAAGCTTTGTCGATGTCTGGATGCCCATTGTCGCATGATACTTTCCATTAAGATCAAGTTTTTTCTTCTTTGCTGCATCAGCCTGTGCTCCTGTTGAGAGTGACAATACCATTGCTCCTGCAAGCGTAAGTGCTGCTGCCTTTTTAAAGTTCTTTGCTATTTTCATTTTAGTACCATTCCTTCCTTATTTTATATGGTCAGACGGATATTCACAATCCGCTTTGCAACCTGATAGTGATAAATTATTTCACTGTTACTTTTTTCCCTTTTCCTGCAAATAATTTCTTATATGCTGCCTTTTTGTTTTTCGGAGCTTTAATTACACACTTTGCTGATACTCCTTTTATTGCATTTTTTCCAACACTTTTCAGTGATGTATTTGAAGATAAATCAATAGTGTCAAGTTTACTGCATCCGCTAAATGTTTTATCGGCTATTTTTACAACATTCTTTCCAAGCTTTATGCTTGTAATTTTTTTGCTTCCGGCAAATGCCGAAGCTCTGACTTCTGTGACTTTATATGAATAATCTCCTATTTTGACGGCACCCGGTATTGTAACTTTTGCAGCTGTTTTCTTTCCTGCAACAAGTGCTACAGTTCCTGTTTTTTTATCAGACTTTGTAACTACATATGTATTCCCTGATACTTTCTTTTTTGTACCGACTTTTGCTGCCGGTGAAACATCAATTATTATTGGCTCTCCGTCAGGAGTTTCACCCTTATTATAATTGAATCCTGATACTGTAAATGTTACTGATATATTCTCTTTGCCTTTGCCGTTCAAAAGATTGTATCCGTTGCTTGAATCCTCTAAAACACCTTTATCTTTAAGTGCTGCAACAACATTTGTTCTCCAATGATTTGCAATAAGTATAACTGCTCCGTTTTTATTATATTTTTCATTTTCAAGTATTGCATTGTCATAAGAAACAAACTCTTTGTCGTTTACCGTAACCTTTACATCCGTAAATTTAATCAGGTCATCTTTATCTTTGACCGGTATATCCGTTGCAATATGCAGCTGTGATATTGCTGTTTCACCCTGAAATTCTGCATTTGTCAGTGATACTTCATACGTTCCGTTCCCTGCAATCTCAACATCATTGAAAGTTCCCTTTGCAGTTTTATCATTTCCTACAAGTTTTGCAAATTTATCTGTACCATAATATTTGTTGTCATCTTTTCCATAATATCCAAAACGTGAAAACCACTCCACATTACACGTCTGGATTCCCAGTGCCGCATGGTACTTTCCATTTAAGTTAAGCTCTGTACTGTCTGCTTTTGCTTTCTGTGCAAAGCCTCCTATCCCAAACCCGGAAATAACAAGTGCACCCGTAAGCATTCCTGTCATTACTTTTTTCAACCTTCTTTTTTTCATTACAATCTCTCCTTTATTTTTAAGCTGTTAAATTATAACTCTGTAAAGTATTTTTAATTAACTTTATCATTCATTATATTTAAAATTTTATATCATTGTTTATAATTTAACTACCCTTAAAATACCAATGCAATTGCATGTAATTTAAGACAATTTTATCAGCGAAATTCACCTGTTTTTAGTGCATATATAACAAAAAAGAAAGGAAATCCAAAACAGATTTTCTTTCTTTTTTGAGAAACAGGCTTTAATCTTTAATTAACATTATTACTACATCTGAATAAGCAGACAACTATTTTTCATTTATAAGTGGTCTTATAACTGCAACAGCCAAAATAAATCCTGCCGCTGTAACTACAGCTGCCACTATAAATACTGCATTTACACCATTTTTTATAAATGCGGTATTCGTAGGATCAGATGCCGTGCACGCATTGTAAGCAACCGCAAAAGCTGCTGCCGAGATAGTCTGTGCCAGCGAATTTGCAAAATTCACAAGTGATGTTCCTACACCCATGTCATGCGGTTCCAAAGTTGCCTGTGCCGTCGGCGTAATTGAAACTGCTCTGAAACTTTCGGCAATTCCCGTAACAGTAAGTGCAATAAAATATAACATTATTGATGTAGATGGTGTGGTAAATGCCATCATAGCCATAGGTATCACAACAAAAACAGTTGCCACAACCATAGCTTTCCATGCATTTGCAGTCTTCTTGCCAACCCATACTCCGGCAATTGTAGGAAGTATTATTGTAAGCAAGGTTCTAGGCATCTGTAACGCTCCCGTAAGACTTGTAGATGCTTTCATAACCTGCAATGCCCCTATAGGTGCATATACATTCATAGCATTCTGATAAAAATAACATATAAAGCCTATCACAAGAAGAACAGTATATTTTTTGTTTTTAAATAAGTACATCGGTATAAGCGGTTCATCCGTTTTGTTTTCAATTTTGACAAACACAATCAACGCCACAATACCAATAATAAAGCCGGCTATAATTGCAGGATGTGTAAATCCTACAGAAGAACCAAAATTAAGTGCAAGCAATATGCCGCAAAGTGCAATAACAAGTGTTATTATTCCCGGTACATCGAGTTTTACGCTTTCCTCGTTCTTCTGGTTTGGAAGGTTTAAACCGATAAGAATCACTCCTGCTATAAGAGGTACTGCCGGCATAATTATCGCTGCCTGAAGCATTCCCATATCTGTGAGAATTCCTGCTAAAATACTTCCGCCAAAACCACCTACCGCTATCGATGTCGCAAGCATTCCCATCGCCTTTGGCACTTTTTTTCTCTCATTTATAAGTCCTGTTATAATGTAAGGTGCTGCGGTAAATGCTCCCTGTGCAAGACTTATCAAAAGTCTTAATACCATAAGCGGAACAAGCGAACGCACAAATGCAAATGCGATACCGCATACCGCACATATAATTCCCGGAATCACTACTATGTTTCTGCGTCCAATCAAATCACCGAGTTTACCACCGATTGGTGTCATAATAGACAAACCAAGTGCCGAGAATATCGAAAACAATCCGACATATCCCATCGCATTTACGCTCTCCAATATAGGTGATGTGAGTGTTGCAAAAACGAGCCCGTACATCGCTACCGAAAGCATCATGCATATGCAGCCTGCCTGTACGCATTTTCTTTTATTTTCAGGAAGCGGTATTGCAACCTGTGTATTCTGTGTATCTGCCATTTTTCTTCTCCTTGTAATTTTATATTATTATGCAAGGTTCAAAAGCAGATAGCAATATATATTTACATACAAATTGCTATCTGGTATTTTACCCCTTTTATCATCTTATTTTATTTTCACAGAATTTCTTTGATTTAGAAATTATTTGTGCTTACTGAGCCATTCTACGGCACAATGTGCAAGACAAGCCGAGCCTATCGGACAAACGTCCTCATTAAATCTCGCCTTCGGATGATGTGCCGGATATTCTCCACGCTCATCCATATAGCCTGCCGATAAATACATAAACGTGCTTGGAACTTTTTCTGCTATAACGGCAAAATCCTCGGAAGCACTTGCTGACACATCAGGATATGGCATAAGTCCCGGAATGTTTGTCTCTTTCATATAACTTACAATCTCATTTGTAAATTCAGGATTGCATATAAGTGGAGGTACCTCGGAAATCATCTCAATCTCTGCTGTTCCATTGTAAACCTCTGCCGTTTTTTTCGCCACTTCCTTCATTCTTCTCACAAGTTTCTCTCTTGCCTCATTGTCATTTGTGCGGATAGTCCCCTGTAAAACCGCTTGTTCCGGAATTATATTTGCCGCCGTTCCTGCCTTAAACTGACCAACAGTAAGAACACATGCTTTTGACGGGTCACTTTCTCTTGCTATAAGTTCCTGCAATGCAAGATGAACATGAACACCGATATTTATCGGGTCAACACCTACATGAGGATACGCCCCGTGAGAGCCTTTTCCCTTTATCGTAATCTTAAAACCGTCAACAGAATACATCATAGTATCTTTTGAGTTGTACATAAACAAACCTACAGGCATCTTTCCGGGTGATACATGATACGCAAGTGCTGCATCTACTTTCGGATTTTCCAAAATGCCGTTCTCTATCATGTTTTTACTGCCTTCAAATGTCTCCTCTGCCGGCTGGAACATGAATTTAATGGTTCCGTCAATCAAATCTTCGTTTTCTTTTAACATCTTTGCGGCAGTAAGAAGCATAGCGGCATGAAAATCATGGCCACATGTATGAGCCTCTTTTCCTGAAGGGCATGCAAATTCTTCACCGCTTTGCTCAGCCATAGGCAGTGCATCCATGTCTGCACGAAGCAAAAGAACTTTACCTTCTTTCTTCCCAAGAAGTGCCGTAACTCCATAACCGCATTCTTCAGGCTCCAATCCGTATTCTTTCAATTTTTCAATTACAAATGCTTTAGTTTTAGGTGTATCAAGACCGACTTCCGCATTTTTGTGAATATTCCGTCTGTTTTGTATCGTCTCGTCTTTTAATTCCAATGCTCTATTATAAAAATCCATCTTTGGTCCTCCTTCTGTGTCAGCATGACTTTGCAAACTCCGATTTTAAGATTTAAAATCAAAAATTTAATACTTTATATATTTTACCAAAGCAGATATAAAAATACAAGGAATTCAAAAAGCTTATGCCATTCCGTTAGCCGTCTTATATTTATAAAGCATCTCCGCATGATTCTGTTCTTCAATCTGAATATCCGCCATCAGTTTTCTAAGTGCAGCATTTGCAAATCGGAATACTTTTGAATTGTATTCTGACGAAACCATCTTTTCTGTTCCAATACAATCTGTCACTAAAAAACAGTCTGTCTTTTTATCTTCACTGTTATCAGCCTGAGTGTATGTCACCGGCGGTTCATAGTCTTTACCATCATCATCATTGCAGTTACACTCAGGCACCTCTCCTTCAAGAACCTTTCCAAGTGTGTCATAATGTTTCTGTTCAAGTTTTTCAATTTTTTCAAACAGATTTTTAAGTTCCATATCACATGCCTGCTCTTTATATCTGCGATATTTCTCTACACAGCTTTTTTCCTGTGTCTGTAACTCCTTTATAACATCCATCTCTTTTTGTTCTAATACCATTTGAAACCCTCCTGATAATGTTTTTAATTTTTTTGTTCCAAAATAGTATGCTCAAACAAAATTTTTTTATTCGCATATTTAAACTAATACTTTCTTCATCCAGATATGAGGACACCCCTCATCAAGTCCTATCTCACCGTACTTAGAAAAACCTAATTTTTCATAAAAATAGCCAGAGCAAATATCAATATGTTCACCCTGACTATTTATTATCGCACCATAAAACATTTACTATGCTTTATCTGAATTATATTTCTTCAACTTATCAACCGTTTCCTGAACCTCAAATACACTACCTGCAACAGATTCAAGTTCTTTCATGTCATTCTCACTCATATTGCTTGCCTCCTGCGTGCTTGCAGTGACTTCTTCACTTACAGCAGACAGCTGTGTAATACTCTCAACTATACGGTTATTTGATTCCAACAGATTTTCAATCTCACGTTCAAGATTGTCTGCACGCTCTGACAGTTCTTCTGACTGTCTGCTAAGCTCGTCAAAGCTCTTTACATTTTCCTCAATAAGTTCTTTCTGTTTACTTGCCGCAGCTTTTGATCTGCCTACAAGGTTTGCCGTAAGGTCGGCATTTTCATTTAACTGATTGACAATTTGTTCTATCTGTTCTGTTGACTTCTTTGTCTGATCCGACAAGTCTCTTATCTGGTCAGCAACAACAGCAAAACCTTTTCCTGCCTCTCCTGCTCTTGCACTCTCTATGGAAGCATTTAATGCAAGGAGTGTCGTCTGGTCTGATATTGAAAAGATAACCTTGGTTATATTTGAAACTTCCTCTGCTTTAGCCCTAAGTTCATCCATTGCCTTTTCAACATCAAGTTCAACTGCCTCTATGTCATCAGACTGCTTTTTCAACATCTCCATTCGCTGAGTATTATTGTTCATCTGCTCTGCCGATGTCTGGGCTGACTTGACAACTTCTGCCGTATTCTCTTTGGCAATCCGCACTGCAGTCTGAATCTTACCTGTCATCTCCGACTGCTCCTGTATACTTTCTGCCGTACTTAATATCCCCTGTGCAATCTCATGTAATGACTGGTTTACCGAATTTGTTGAATTCTTCAATCCTATCATTCTGTCCGATGTTTCTTCAACTTTTGTTCTAGTCATATCAGCAACATCCATGATATCTTTCATCATTATATCCTGTCTCTTCTGCTCATCCTGCATTGTATGCATGGCATCGTGATCAAACTGCTTTAACACCCTTGCCGCCCACTGGAAAAACAAAAGTGTCATAACCGTAATTGCCATCATCATAAATTCTGACTGTTTTACTGTTCCAATCAAAATCATTTCTTTTACTGCACGTATCACAATTATGAGTATCGCAGCTATCACAATACTTACATTAAACTTTTTGTTATAATAAAGCATACAACAAAGCAATGGTGGAATAATGTACAAGATTACAAACTCTGAACCGTTCATGAAATTAAGAAGTGCATATACTATCAGAAAACCGTAAATCATCACATTTTTTAAGACAGCTGATGAATAATCCTTAATATACAATAACCAATCCGCTATAATACTTACAGCTAACATGGCTGCAGGTATTACTATCATTATCTCCCCCTGTTTTCCCAAAATTATCTGAGTTATAAATCCAAACATCAGAAAACCTTTGATTATGGTCATACATGCTATAACCATCTGATTTGTTTTTTTAACGCGCTCAGATTTTTTGCTGTACTTCCTGAACTTTACGACAAACTTCTCTACAATTTCTTTTTCATTCATACTTACCTCCTGTTTTGCAACCTTAAACTGGAACTATCATTAGCAAAAAGTGCAACCCCTAATCTTAGTCCCCTATTGTCCTGCTGCTATCATTTGTCCTTCGACTGTATGACTATCAAAATCCCATCATCAAATGATACATTGGCTTTGTCACAGTCATCCGGAAATTCATTACTCACTGTTCTGCTGCTTCCAATCTTTATGTCCTCCCCGTACAGTTCGTATTTCAATCCTGATAATCTTAAATTTGTCACTTCATCCGTATAGGGATAAAATGAGATATATTTATTCCACATATCATCTTTATATAACTCCGTATTTTTCCAAACAAGAAAAATTTTGTTATATCTGTCAACAATATATGTTTCAATATCTTTCTTTAATGCTTTCAATAATATTCCGATATTGGCAAGAAGGTGGTCTATCCTTCCGCCTGTCGCTCCCAATATAACGATTGTTGACGGATTGTTTTCAAGCACAAAATCAAGCACAAGTTCAGTATCTGTCGCATCTTTCTCTGCCGGATACTGAACAAACTCTGCATCTGTTGAATTTGGAATTTTTCTGTCCATGTACAATTTTAACACATCTGATGAAACACTGTCAAAGTCTCCCATGAAATAATCAACTTTTAATCCTAACGCATAAGCCGTATTAAGGCCCGAATCAGCACACACAACCGTATCAAATTGATGTTTTTCCAAATATTCTTTTGCAAAATCTATGTCCGTTTTTCCACCGCTGATAATCAGTGTTTTATTAAATATTTTCATAATCACTCGGCACTTTCCGGATTTTCACCCACCAACTGGCCTTTTTGTGCAGAAATCTCCATTCTGAGTTCTTCCTCTCTCTCCTGAAGTTCTCTCTGCTTTTTCAACCTCTCTCTCTGAATGTCATATATGTATTTTATCAGTCTGTTATCAGTCTGCTGAAAAACGCATCCATATGAATATGAATATTTGCTTCCCTTGGAATTTATTTCACTTTTTCTCACAATCTGTGCTTTAGATTTGAGTTCTCCAAGAGGTGAAGGAATATTGAAGAAAACTGCATCGTCTGTTTTCATCGAAACATTAAGACATATATTAACGCCTGTTTCACTTACATCTTTTACCATTCCCTGAACAAATTCAGGAACCGGCGTCTTATAACTCAAAAAATCAGGATCATCAGTATCCGGATATGGCATTTCAGAGACCCTCATACCTGTCGAAGCATTCATATAAAATCCAAACATTGTCTCAGTATCAAGTGTCACTCTGTAAGCATTTCTTCTGTTAAAGGATTTTCCTTTATCACTTATCTCAAAATAGTGTATCAGGACACCTTCCATTTTCGCAATTCCTGCCCTGCAATTCGGCCACTCCCACATAGTCTCATTGTCTCTGTATATTATACTGACATTATCTTCCGGCATAAATTTGAATGCACGTCCACGAGCCGCTATAAGTGTAACGCACACTTTTTTTTCATCTGCATATTCTACTTTGCTTGTAAGTCTGTATCTATAGCCTTCCCTGTCTACATATATTTCCACTGTCCTGCCTAAAGGAATAGTCTCAAGAAGCAATTAAATCTCCTCCTTTATTTTGTTTATATTTTCAGTTATATTTCCGCTAAATATGGCAGTTCCTGCAACAAGCCAGTCAGCTCCGCTTTCTGCTATCTTTCCGGCATTTTCTACATTAACTCCACCATCTATTTCAATAAGAAAATCCAAATTTTTATCTTTTCTTATCTTGTCTAATCTCTCCACCTTCTCAAAAGACTCCAATATAAATTTTTGCCCTCCAAATCCCGGATATACACTCATAACCAAGACCATATCCACTTTTTCAAGCACATGTGTGATTTCTTCTATTTCAGTATCTGGATTTATTGCCACGGCACATTTCATGTTCTGCTCTTTTATCTTATCTAACGTTGCCTCAAGATCTTTACATGCTTCAACATGCACTGTAATTCCGTCAACTCCACATTTTGCGAAGGCTTCTATATATCTTATGGGTTCACTTATCATTAAATGAACATCAAAAAACATATCTGTTATCCTCCTTATTGACTTGATAACAGGCATTCCAAAAGATATTGACGGTACAAAAACTCCGTCCATAATATCAATATGCAAAAGATCTATATTATTGTTTTCAAGTTCATTTATCTGCTCCCCGAGCCTACAGAAATCTGCCGACAATATTGATGGTGCCAGTTTACTAATTCTGTCCTCCATTGTATAGTGTTCCTCCTGTGCTTAATATTTTCTTTTACTGCTTATTTCATCGAAAAACTGCTTATAATTATCATAACGCCCCTTAGGAATTTTTCCTTCTTCAAGTGCAATTTTAACACTACACTGCGGTTCATGAATGTGAACACATCCTAAAAATCTGCAGGTATTTTTATATTCCTCAAACTCAGGATAATATTCCCTCAGTTCTTCCTTTTCCATCTCAGGAAGTCCCAAAGATGTAAATCCTGGTGTATCCATAAGATAGACCCCGTCACCTAACGAAAAAAGTTCTGAATGTCTGGTCGTATGCTTTCCTCTTTTTATTTTTTCACTTATCTCGCCTATCTCCATATCTGCTTTTGGAAACAGTACATTTATGAGCGATGATTTGCCGACACCTGAAGGACCTGCAAGCACAGAGGTCTTTCCTCTAAGACATTCTCCAAATTCTTTTATTCCCTCTCCTGTCACCGTACTTGTCATAAAAATTCTGCTGCCACATTTTCGATAATTGTCTGCAAGTTCTTCAAGATATTCTTCCTCGGCATCATCTTTTTTATTAAAGCAAATAACTGTTGCAATTCCCTGTGTCTTCATCATAAGTAAAAATCTGTCAAGAAGATTCAGGTTCGGCTTCGGAACCGAAGCAGAAAATATAACAATAGCCTGATCAACATTTGCTGCTGCAGGTCTTATTATCGTATTTTTTCTTGGCAATATATTTTCTATACTGCCAAGAAGTTTTTCCTTATCAAGTATTTCAACCTCAACATTGTCTCCAACCAAAGGCTTAACTTTTTTGTTTCTGAATATTCCTTTTGCCTTGCATTCAACAATGCCTATTGAATCTATATGAACATAATAAAATCCACCAATTCCTCTAATTATTTTTCCCTGCATTACTGCCTAACCTTTTTAAATTCTACATTGTATGAATTGCCTGTTGCAACATCTCCCTTGTATAAAGTTACGGTACCGTTATTTTCACTCCATCCCTTTATTGTAAATTTCTTAGGAAAATCGTCATATGAAAGTGTGCCCTTATATACTGTCTTCGACTTTCCATCCTGTTCGAGAACAAGTTTTATTACCTCAGGGTCATCATCTTCATAATCAAATGGATTTCCGCTTACCGTAACACTTCCTTCATAAGTGTAGTTTGGTACAGGTGTCGGTTTTGGTGTCACCTTTGGCTCAGTTTTCTTTGGTCCCATACTTACCGTATAATCGACAACCGTTCCGACAGGGACTTTTGTTCCTGCCTCTATAGCCTGCCCTACAACAATGCCTTTCGCATATTTATCTGAATATATATATGAAACATTTGTTGTATTTCCGGTAAGTCCTCTTGCAGTAAGTCTGTCAAGAGCAACTGCCTCTTTTATTCCAACAATATTCGGCATCGTGACATTGTCGCTCTCAGGTCCTTTGCTTATGATAAGCTTTACAGATGAATATTTCTTTACGCTTGAGCCTACTACAGGGTCAGTTCCACAGACAAGCCCTTTGTCAACCGTATCACTGTACTGTTTTACTGTACCGGAAACAGTGAGACCTAGTTCTTCAAGTTTCTGTTTGGCTGCTGCCTCCGTATATTTCACAAGGTCAGGTACTGTCACTCCGCTGTCTCCCTTGCTGTATTTGATTGTAACACGCGAATATTCTTCAACACTGCTTCCAGCCTCCGGATCCTGCTCCAAAACAGTATTTGGTGTCTCGTCGGATTCAACCGGGACAAGTCTCCATTTAAGTTTTTTCTCCTCAAGTATCTCCTGAGCTTCCTCAAGTGTACGATTTGAAATATTTGGAACATCAACCATACCCACCTGTGGCTCATCTGTAACTTCCGGCGTCTCCTCTACCGGAGCCTGCGTTGTAACTGATGGTGTATTCGTATCTTCCTTTATGCCCTTTCCCCACCATCCGCTTACTTTTCCGATTATCAAAAATATGACTATAATTATAACTGCCGCTACAACAATACTGCATATCTTTAATATTCTTTCTAACTTAGGGTCTATGGCATCATCGGACTGTTCCTGTTCAAGCTGCTCTTCCTGCGGTTCTTCAGGTGCATAATTTTCTTTTACTTTATCGTTTATATCTGACAGTTTTATTGTAGGTGAAAAATCATCCTCATCATCTACAATATTGACATAGTCTCCGTCAGGTTCGGATAATGACCTCTTCAAATCAGAAATAAGCGCTGCTGATGACATATATCTCATATCAGGCTTTTTCTGCATACATTTCTGTACAATCTTTGAGAGACTCAAAGGTATCGTTGCATCAAGTTCTTCAAGCGGTGTCGCTTCATTCTGAATATGAGCAAGTGCAACCGTCACTGTGCTCTCTCCCTCAAACGGCACTTTACCTGAAAGCATTTCATATAAAGTAACTCCAAGTGAATAAATATCACTTTTCTCGTCACTGTAACCGCCTCTCGCCTGTTCAGGACTTATATAGTGGACTGAACCCATAGCATTTGATGTAATCGTATTTGAAGTAGCAGCCTTTGCTATTCCAAAATCTGTTACTTTTACTTTTCCTTCTTTTGATATGATTATGTTCTGCGGTTTAATATCCCTGTGGATAATATGATTGTTGTGTGCCGCTTCCATACCCTGGGCAATCTGTATTCCAATTCCTACAGCCTCTTTTACATCGAGTTTTCCCTTCTTCTCAATAAACTTCTTGAGAGTTATGCCCTCAACAAGTTCCATTACTATATAGTAAAGACCATTGTCCTCTCCAACATCATATACATTTACAATATTCGGATGTGATAAACCGGCAACCGACTGTGCTTCTCCTCTGAATTTTGCCACAAATTTAGCATCACTGCTGTATTCCTGTTTCAATACTTTTATTGCAACATATCTATTCAAACGATGACATTTTGCTTTGTAAACATCTGCCATTCCACCCGAACCCACTCTGTCGATAATTTCATATCTATCACTAATCATCATTCCGGGATTAATCATACTTTCCTCCATTCTGCCTTACACGGCGGCTTTCTCATTCAACATCTTCTTATTCTATATCTGTACTAAAATGACCGTAATATTATCTTTTCCACCATTCTCGTTTGCCTTTTCCACAAGATTTTCCACTGCTTTCTCTATAGAACTGCTGTGACGTATTATGTATTCAATATCCTCATCCTCAACCATGTTTGTAAGACCGTCACTGCACATGAGTATTTTATCGTCAGGTTTTACATCTATCTCAAAATAGTCTGCATGAACAACCTCATCTATACCCAAGGCTCTTGTAATTATGTTTTTCTGCGGATGTATTCTCGCCTGACTCTCTGTAAGCTCACCTTTTTTGACCATTTCTTCTACCCATGAATGGTCCTTTGTTATCTGTTTTATATCGTCGTTTATAATATATAAACGTGAATCGCCTATATTGGCAATATATAATGTATCTTTCTGAAGTGTGCATGCAACCATAGTTGTACCCATGCCCTCATATTCAGCATTTGCTTTTGCTTCTTCCAATACACCTTTATTAGCTTCTGTAACAGCCTCTTCCAAAATCGTAACCGGAGTTATGCTCTTACTTTGTTCTACGGCATAAACAATTTTTTCGACACAAAGTCTTGAAGCATAGTCTCCCGCTTTGTGTCCTCCCATTCCATCCGCTACAATAAACAAATTCTGGAAACTACCAACTGAATTTTCATTACAGTAAACAGAATCCTGATTCATGGTTCGTTTGCTTCCAATATCAGTCTTTGAATATGCTTTCATCGTAGTTTCCTCCTTTTTCTTTATTCCTCAATTGTCCACAGGCAGCATCAATATCCCTGCCCATCTCTCTTCTTATAGTAACATTTGTGTGATTTTTTTCAAGTAGCAATTTAAAAGCCTGTATATCTGCTCCCTTTGAGCGCTGTCCCATTCTGCCCTCAACCGGATTTAACGGTATAAGGTTTATATGGCAGTTTAAACCTTTGACAAGATTTACAAGCTGCATGGCACATTCCCTGCTGTCATTCTTCCCTTCAACCATACTGTACTCAAATGTGATTCTTCTGCCGGTCTTATCCACATAATAACGGCATGCATCAATTATTTCCTCTATTGAATATCTGTTAGCAATAGGCATCATTTCCCGCCTGAGTTCATCATTCGGTGCATGAAGTGAAATCGCAATCGTGATTGTAAGTTTCTCATCTACAAGTTTTTTAAGTTTGTCGACAAGTCCGCAAGTTGACAACGTAATATTTCTCTGGCTTATATTTAACCCTTTATCGTCAGATAACATTCTGATAAATTTAACGACATTATCGTAATTGTCGAGCGGTTCTCCAATTCCCATCAAAATGACATTTGAAACCCTCTCGCCGGTACTTCGCTGAATTTCATATATCTGGTCAAGCATCTCAGAGGTTTTAAGGCTTCTTATAAGTCCTCCGACAGTCGATGCACAAAATCTGCAGCCCATACGGCAGCCCACCTGAGTTGATATACATACACTGTTTCCATGCTTATATTTCATAAGCACACTCTCGACTGTATTTCCGTCTGAAAGTCTCATTAGAAATTTTGCTGTTCCGTCAGATGAAACCTGTTTTTTTATAATTCTTGCACCTTCTATTGTACATGTATCAGCAAGCTTTTTTCTCATATCCTTTGAGAGATTGGTCATCTCATCAAAACTCAAAACAAGATTCTTGTGAATCCAGTCATATAACTGTTTACTTCTGAATTTTTTTTCACCCATGCTCTCTAAGAGTTCCTGCAATTCCATGAAGTCCAAACTCTTAATGTCAATTTTATCTTCTGCCAATATATCACCATCCTACTTCTTTATAAATGCTGCCACAAAAAAACCGTCTGTCTGTGCCATATCAGGCAAAATCTGTATATATGAATTGTCTGTCATATATTTTTTTAACTTTTCCGGCATTCTCTTTGAAATATCTGCTTTTTCAAAAGGCAGATTTTCAAGTATCCATTCTGCATTATCCTCATTTTCTTCTTTTGCTATTGTACATGTACTGTAAATGAGCTGTCCACCTTTTTTTAAATATCTGCTGACATTTTTTAATATCTCTTTTTGTATTTTTGAAAGTGAAGCAATATCTTCTCTTTTTGTTTTATATTTTATATCACATTTTTTACCGATTACTCCAAGTCCCGAACATGGGAGGTCTGCTATAATAATGTCTGCTGTATTTTCCCATTCTTTCTTATAGACAAGGGCATCATTTTTCACAACTGATATATTTCTAAAACCGTTTCTTTTAATATTATCACTTATAAGTTTAACTTTCTGCTCTGTAAGGTCACATGAAATGATATTTCCAATGCCTGATTTTTCTGCCGCATTTAATCTGTCCGCCGCATGAAGCGTCTTTCCTCCGGGTGCGGCACATATGTCAATTATATTTTCATCACCCTTGACAGAATAAACATGTCCCGCAAGTATCGAACTTTGATCCTGAACCTGTATATATCCATTGTTAAATGCATCTATATCTGTTATTTTATCAAATCCGTCTATATTAAATGCATAACCAAAAAGTTCACTTTTTTTAACCTGCATTCCCTGGCTTTCAAGCATCATAAATATTTCATCGGGAGTGCTTTTTGAAATATTGCATCTCACACTTATGCCCTTATCAGAACTTAGAAATCCCTCAAAAATATTTTCTGCACGTTTTTCTCCGTAACGGCTTCTTATATACTCGACAATCCATTCAGGCATTGAGTATTTAACAGAAGCATATTTGCAAAATCCGTTATTTTTTTCAGGAAACTTTATATTATCTTTTTCCCTTGAAATATTTCGCAAAACTCCATTTACAAATCCTTTTAGATTTGTAAATTTTCTTTTGTTTGCAAGTTTGACAGCTTCGTTGCATACAGCGCTGTCAGGAACGCTGTCCATATGCATTATCTGATACACCCCCATGCGCAGAATACCGCGTATTACGGGTTTCATTTTTCTGACTTTTGTCTTTGAAAAAAGATTTATAATATAATCAGATTGAACAGCATATTCTATAGTTCCCTGACAAAGTCTTGTAAAAAAAGCTCTGTCTCTTTTTTCAAGATCACCATGTTTTTCCAGTGCACCGTGTATCGCCTTGTCAGAATAATCACCCTTATCCATGACATCCACCACAACATCAAGTGCAAGATTTCTTACATTAATTTTATTAATGTAATTATTTTTATCAATGTTGTTAATCTTATTTATGTTATTAACTTCATCAGCCATTTAAAGCTTCCCCTTTTTCTACTTTATAACCACGAAGAAACGCTGATATCTCCATTCTTTTTTTACCTTCAAGCTGAACCTCTTTTACATCAAGGTATCCTTCTTCTGTACTTATAAGCATCTTATTTTTATCGACATATGCAATATGTCCCGGTTCTAAATCCGTCATATCATATTTTTGTACCTCTTCACCGCTTAAAACATCTGCTTCCCATATTTTAAGCATTTTTCCGTGAATATGAGTAAATGCACTCGGCCATGGATTCAAACCTCTTATAAGTCTCTCAATCTCTACGGCAGTCTTTGTAAAATCAATGTCTCCAGTTGCCTTACTCAACATTTTTGCGTAAGTATGTTTGGAATCATCTTGCTTTACAGGGTTTAATTTTCCCTCTTGTGCCTGTTCCAATACTTCAAGTATCATTGGACCGCCAAATGACGCAAGCTTATCAAAAAGACTTCCGCCTGTCTCTTTTTTGTCAAGCTTATATTTTTTCACAAGAAGCATATCTCCCGTGTCAAGACCTTCATCCATCTGCATGATGGTAACTCCGCTCTCCTCATCTCCATCTATTACAGACCATTGTATCGGAGCCGCTCCCCTTAGTTTCGGAAGTAACGATGCGTGAACGTTCATACATCCGTATTTAGGAAGTTCAAGTATCTCCTTAGGTAATATCTGTCCAAATGCAACGACAACGATAACATCAGGAGACAATTTTTCCAATATTTCAATAAACTTTCTGTCTCTGACTTTTTCAGGCTGATAAACCTGTAATCCTGCTTTGACGGCAGCCTCCTTTACAGGTGTAAACATCATCTTTCCACCGCGTCCCTTAGGTTTGTCCGGCTGTGTCACAACTCCTATTACATTATGCTCACTTTCTATCAGAGCATTTAATGTTCCAACTGCAAAATCAGGTGTTCCCATAAAAACTATATTCATACTTAACCTCTTTTCTGCATGTAGCTTTTCATATTTTGTGATGTCCAGGGTATTTTGAACCTTGCATCATTTTCTAACAGATTATCCCTATTCTTCCTCAGCGGATGCACTGACAAGTTCACCCTCAACTTTTGAGACATAGAGAACACCTGATAAATGGTCTATTTCGTGCTGTAGCGCTCTTGCAAGAAGTTCCTCTCCCTCAACTTCTATCTGAACCATATCCTCGTTTAATGCTCTTACCTTAGCATAGTTTGCTCTTGTAACTATACCGGCTTTTCCCGGCACGCTAAGACATCCCTCCTGTCCTGTCTGTGTTCCCGATAACTTGACAATCTCAGGATTTATAAGAACAATAGGCTGATTGCCTTCCTCACTTACATCTATAACAACTATCTGCTTTAACACACCTACCTGTGGTGCTGCAAGACCTACTCCCTGTGCTTCATACATAGTATCAAGCATATCCTCAATAAGAGTTTTTATTCTCGGTGTCATCTCCTTAACAGGTCTTGTATTCATTGTAAGTATTTCGTCACCAATTGTTCTAATCTGTCTTATTGCCATAATATTTTTATCCTCCATCTTATTTATATTATTTTTAATCTTTAATATACTTTAAAAGAAAAAATCAAATGCAGTTAAATTCAAAATTAAGCCGGCAATCTTTAAATGATTCCGTTTCTTGCATAAATTCTTCAAAACTGTTTTTTACTGAACATAATATCTTATAATCTGTACATTTCCCATAGACCATCCTGCGGTACACATCCTTTGCCTTTGCGATTGCGGCAGGCGTTGGTCCAAGAACGGTAACATCATGATATAATTTCATTTTATCTGCCAATATCTTTGCAAGATTATCCACACTGCTCTCATTTTCAGAAAGCACCAACACTCCTAGTATATTTGAAATCGGCGGATATTGCAACATTTCTCTTATAAGTATCTCCTGCTCATAGAAACTTTTATAATCATTTCGTGCCGCGCAGACTATACTGTAATGCTCTGGCTGATAAGTCTGTATAACGACCTCTCCCGGCTTATCTGCCCTGCCTGCCCTGCCGCATGCCTGTGTCGTAAGCTGGAAAGTTTTCTCTGCCGCAAGATAATCTCCAACATTCAACGAAAGGTCGGCAGCAAGTATTCCAACCAGTGTAACATTGGCAAAATCATGTCCCTTAACTATCATCTGCGTCCCTATAAGAATATCCGCATCTCCGCCTGAATATTTTTTAAGTATATCCTGATGGGCATTTTTTCCTGTTGTCGTATCTGCATCCATTCTAAGAACCTTTGCCGCCGAAAATCTTTTTTTGACCATCTGTTCCACCTGTTCTGTTCCTATCCCAAAACTGCTAATATACGGCGAACCACACTCCGGACACTTATCAGGCATAGGCATTTTGTAACCGCAGTAATGACACATCAGATATGACACTCTGTCTCCCGCCATATGTGGTTTTAATGCCACTGAACAGTGCGGACATCCTACCACTTCGCCACACTGTCTGCAGGAGACAAATCCTGCAAATCCACGCCTGTTCAAAAAGAGCATAATCTGCTCTTTCTTCTCAAGCCTGTCACGCATGAGTTCATCAAGTTTTCTGCTGAAAATTGAATAATTTCTTGCTTTTAATTCTTCTCTTAGGTCTTCTATATAAATTTTAGGATAAACAGCATTTCCGGCTCTCTCATTAAGTTCAAACAATCTGTATTCGCCTTTCAGTGCCTTGTAATACGAGTCAACTGAAGGAGTTGCTGAACCCAGGACAACACTTGCTCCGACCATCTTTGCTCTCTGTATTGCTACCTCTCTTGCATGATACTTAGGCGGCATCTCGCTCTGATAACTCGTATCGTGTTCCTCATCAATCACAATAAGACCAAGATTTTCAAAAGGTGTAAACAATGCTGACCTAGGACCTATCATAACATCTATCTCACCTTTTTTCGCCCTTGTATACTGGTCAAATCTCTCTCCAGCCGACAGCTTTGAATGCATTACTGATATTCTGTTTCCAAATCTTTTATAGAATCTGTTGACCATCTGAAATGTAAGCGAAATTTCCGGAATAAGCACTATGACCTGTTTTCCAAGACAGACAACTTTCTCAACAATATTCATGTATACTTCTGTCTTGCCGCTTCCCGTTATGCCATGTATAAGATATGTCCCTCTTACATCTGTTATATAATCATTTAGTATTGCATCGACAATGTGTTTCTGTCCGCTGTTTAAAACAGGTCTTGTCTCAGGTGTATCGCTAACGGCATTGACAGGATTTCTGTATTGCTGCATTGCATCAACCGTAATTATTTTCAGTTTTCTGAGTCCATCTATAACACCGGCTGTAAGATTAAGTTTTTTTGTTATATAAGAATAATCAAGACCTGCATTATATGTTTCTTTGTCCATTTTAAGAAATTCATCAAGAAGCCTTACCCTCGCACTATTGTGTTTTTTCTCAAATTCGTCTCTTTTAATCTTCATGTTTTCCATATCAACAGCCGGATATATTATTCTTTTAACCTGTTCTTTAACCTCTTTTTTTACAGGCATAACCGACTTAATGGCATCATTCATTGTTGAGCCGTAATTTTCTTTTATCCAATAAGCAAGGGAAAGCAGGTGTGATTCTACAACCACTCCCTGCTTCATTATTTCAAGTATGCTTTTCGTTTTAGATATATCAAATTTAGCTTCACCAGAAAGTCCTACAACATATCCCGTCATTGTCCTGTTTCCCATTCCAAACGGAATTTTCACAACGGAACCTATGTCAATATCAAACTCCATCTCCTCAGGCACGATATATTGAAACGGTCTGTCAAGGCTTTTGACTGATATATCTACTATCACATCAGCAAATATCATTTCTTTCCCCTAATTTTATGTTTATTTGATGTAAACACCATTATTTAATAAAATTACCATCTTTAACAACATCAGCAATAAGTTCTCTTTCGTCCATATGATGTTTCTTTCCTTTTATCTCCTGGTAATCCTCATGTCCCTTTCCTGCAAGCACGATAACATCACCCTCTTTTGCATTTTCAATCGCATATCTTATCGCCTCTGCCCTGTCAATAATCGTGATAAATTCGCCATCTGCTTTCTTAACGCCTGTCACAATATCATCGATGATTGCCTGTGGCTCTTCATTTCTCGGATTATCAGATGTGACAATAGTAAAATCCGCAAGTTTAGAAGATACCTCACCCATCTCAAAACGGCGTTCTCTCGAACGGTTTCCGCCGCATCCAAACAGACATACAAGTCTCTTTGGTGAATACTCTTTAAGTGTTGTAAGCAGACTGTTGAGACTCATGGCATTATGCGCATAATCTATCATAATAGTAAACTTTGAAGATACAGGTATTATCTCAACTCTTCCCTTTACTCTTACCTTTGAAAGTGAATCAAGTATAACGCTTTCTCTCACTCCAAAATGTCTGCATATTGAAATCGCCGTCATGGAATTGTATACGCTGAACTTCCCCGGAATATCAATCTCAACATCCATATCCATAAGACCGCTCATGTGATATGCAACACCAAGAGTTCCTCCTTTATCCATAAGATGAACATCTGACGCTTTTATGTCAGCATTTTCAGAAAATCCGTAAGTTTCAACCTCACAGGTATGACCTTCAAGAATTTTTTCAAGATGACTGTCATCCGCATTGAAAATACCATGCTTACACTGCTTAAAAAGCAAGCTCTTACAGTGAATATAATCATCAAGGTCTTTATGTTCATTAGGTCCTATGTGATCCGGCTCAAGATTTGTAAATATACCGTAATCAAATACAAATCCGCCTACTCTGTCAAGCATAAGTGCCTGTGATGAAACCTCCATGACAACACATTTGCAGCCTGCGTCAACCATTTTTCTGAAATATTGCTGTACAATGTATGACTCCGGCGTGGTATTCGCCGATGGTATAACCTCGTCTCCTATTATGCTCTCAATAGTTCCGATAAGACCTGTCTTAATACCTGATTCCTCTAATATCGAACGAACCATATATGTCGAAGTTGTCTTTCCCTTTGTTCCTGTAATTCCGATGGTTGTAAGCTCATTTGCAGGATTGCCAAAATATGCAGCTGATGAAACAGCTAAAGCAAGTCTTGTATTCTTTACTTTTATAACCGTAACATCACCTGATACCTCAACATCCTTTTCAACAATCAGTGCCTTTGCGCCCGACTTTACAACATCCTCTGCAAAATCATGTCCGTCTCTCACGGCACCGCTTATACATACAAAAACACTTCCCTGCTCCACCTTTCGTGAATCATACACAAGTGTTGTAACATCAATGTCTGTACTTCCCTGTACACACTCAAAATCCAAATCTTTCACCAAATCTAAAAGTTTCATTTATGTTCTCCATTTCCATACAGCTTTTTAAGCACATTTTTTATGATGATGCCACGGATTGCTCCACTGCATCATTTTATATTTTTATAGTTCTATAGTTCCTTCAAATGCAATCACTGCCGGCCCTGTCATCCAAACTGTATCGTTTTCTCTGTCATACTTTATAAACAAATCTCCGCCGAGCAGATGAACAGTAACCTCATCATCAGTAAGACCATTTAAGACACACGCAACAACTGTCGCACATGTTCCGGTACCGCATGCAAGTGTCTCGCCTGAACCTCGCTCCCACACACGCATATTTACCTCATGTCTGTTTAATACCTGAACAAATTCCGTATTTACCCTGTCCGGAAACATAGGATGATTTTCAACCTTCGGACCGATTTTCTCAATTGGAAATGTCTTTACATCTTCATCAATAAATGTAACTGCATGTGGATTTCCCATAGAAACGCATGTGATTTTGTAGTCTTTCCCGTCAACATTTATATCTGAATCTATACATTTTTCAGTATCAACATCAACAGGAATATCCTTTGCCTTAAGAATAGGTGCACCCATATTTACTTTTACGAGTGAAACTTTTCCGTCCTCTACGGTAAGTTCAAGTTCCTTAATCCCACTCTTTGTCTCAATCGAAATATTTTTCTTATCTGTAAGACCTTTATCGTAAACATATTTTGCAACACATCTTATTCCATTACCACACATCGCTCCCTCTGAACCGTCAGCATTGTACATAGCCATCCTAAAATCCGCAGTCTCAGATGAGCATATTAAAATAAGTCCGTCAGAACCAATTCCAAAATGTCTGTCACTGACATATTTTGAAACCTCACTTGGATTTTCTATCATTTCATTTGTGCAATCTACATAAACATAATCATTGCCACATCCATGCATTTTTGTAAATTTCATATTCATAAATGTCCTCCAACAAAATATTATATTTCATATTATGATTATATTAAAATAATTCACGCAACTTGTAAACACACAAAATCCGATTTGCAGTATGTATGCTGATATCCTGGTTACTGCCATTCATATATCTATCACTTTGATATTGCAAATGCATTGCCCCAATTGCCGTATATCTTTTTGCCATTCTTCTTAGTATATGCGCGCATCCTAATAAAACATTTTTTATATGACTTTTTTAATGTAATTGTAGTTTTTGATACTTTGGATGATACCAATTTCTTTTTTACATTTTTCTTAAATTTTGAATCTGTTGAATAGCGCACTTCATACCCTGATGCATTATTAACCTTTTTGAAATAAACCGTCACTTTATTCTTTTTAACATTCGCATTTTTAATCTTAACTTCTGTCGGCTTTGATATTTTTCCAAGCTCGAAGAAATTAACAGAATAGCTTACATCTTTTCCATCACCAAGTCCTGTTATACTTACATTATATACATCGCCGGCCTCGTAATCCTGCTCCAAAATACTCTACAGGCATATTTTGTGCCGGTCATGCAACACCGTACTCAGCTGCTTTGCTGTTTTTAGTATCAAAAGCATACACTGCACTGTATGTTCCTCTATTTCCTGATACCGCACCAAATCCCGTGTACTTCATTTTTGGATTTATAAGCCATCTCCTATGTCCTACCCGGTCAATATTATAATCATCTCCATCTTCCATCCAGCTGTCTACAATAGTCCAGTTCATGCTGCAGCCTTTCCACGATGCCCACGCAATATTGCTGTTGACGCACTTGTATCATCGGCTCTCACATAACTGCTCCCCAGTGTTATGCATAAAGCCATTGTCAAAATAATACTCACTCTTTTTTTCACTTTTGTTTTCATATTATTTTTCCTCCTTTTCGTATCTTTTTGCTGTATTAAATAACCATTTTTTCAACGCATGTATAGTAATTACAGTATATCTGACTTTCCCGTAAAAGTAAAACAATTTATGGTATTATCCTTGTTAAATTTCGACTATATGGTACAATAAATGCATAAGCATTTATATTAAAAGTTTCTAACAGAGCTTTGTTATGTACAAAAGACATGCACAAATTTATGATATAATTTTAGAAATGAGGAAACAATGAGACACAAAATAGTTCTGATGACAGGTGGTACAGAAACACTTGAATTTTTTTCACTCCAGCTAAAAAAAGGCTTTGAGGCTCTAGGTTACAAAATTTTTATATTCGACCAGACTGTCGAAGAGGAAAGTGCCGAAAAATTATATGATTTTGCTACGCCATATGACACTATACTTGTCACGTTCAACTTTGACGGAATACATTACGAAACATCTCTTTTTAATATGAACGGTGTATCCATATGGGATGAGAGAAAAATCCCTTGTGTAAATATTGCTGTAGACCATCCTTATTTTTATCCTGAACTTTTCGACATTCACCCCGATATTTTTTACGAAGTCTCCATAGACAGATTTCATGATAAATACATGAAAAAATTCTATCCTAAACTGATGAGAGGTCCGTTTATTCCTCTAGGTGGAACGTCTCTTTATCCTGACGGAAATTTCAAAACTATAGACGAACGCAAATATGATATATGCTTTACCGGAAATTACACACCGCCTGAAACTTTTGACGGTGCAATAAACAGGCTTGGCGATGAGTATGCAATGTTTTATCTTGAAATAATACATGACCTTATCACAAATCCTGACAAACCTGATGACATTGCAATGGAAGAACATCTAAAGAAAGCAATTCCCGGCATTACGCGCGAAGAAGTAAAAACTGCCATTCCGAATATGATTTTCATAGATACATATATAAGGTGCTATTTCAGAGGTGAAGTTGTAAAGACATTGGCAGATGCCGGCTTTAAAATACACTGCGTCGGACAGGGTTATGAAAAACTCCGCTGTAAACATCCCGAAAATATTGATATGGACCCGGCACAGCTCTCATACGGATGCCTTGAAGCTCTTGCCGACAGTAAACTTTCATTAAATGTCATGCCTTGGTTTAAAGACGGTGCACACGACAGAATATTTAATTCAATGTGCAACGGAGCCGTCTGTATAACAGACCACAGTAAATATCTTGACGAAATACTTACCCCGGATGAAAATATTCTCTTTTACGACTTAAAACATATGGATAAACTGCCCGATATTTTCGCAGAGGCATTAAATGATACTAAAAAACTTGAAAGAATACAGAAAAACGCATTTGAATTTGCAAATACAGAACACACCTGGATTGCACGAGCAAAACAGTTACACAACGAACTTTTAAAATACTTATAAAATATCATAAAATATTTTCAGGCATTTACGAAAACGCTCATGTATTTTCGCAAATGCCTGTCATTATTTGATACCGTTTCAAATAATAAATTGCATTATTAATATTGACAATATATAAAAATTACAGTATTATTATGCCCGTTGTTATACCAGCTATTTAGCAAAATGTCAATGATACAGTACACTATTTTTAACACATATAATACTGAAAATTTTTAAGTGGATTTTTCCTGTACAATCATCTTTTCGCCACGCATTTTTTAATGCGTGCTTTTTTTGTATTATTTATTATCTTTTATTTTTTACACTGCATTATTTGTATTATTTTAATTTTGTACTGTTTTACTTACGTACATTATTTTTTATATTACTTCAATAAGAAATTTTACTATACACAACATATCATGAGGTACTAAATGAACAACAATGATTTTATGAAAACAAAACCGGTTCTGCCGCTTATTTTATCAATGTCATTGCCAATGGTAATCTCAATGCTTGTAAATTCTCTTTACAATATTGTTGACAGTTTCTTCGTTGCAAAAATAAGCGAAAATGCCATGACTGCACTCTCACTTGTCTTTCCTGTCCAGAACTTTATCAATGCCATAGCAATAGGCTTTGGTGTAGGTATCAATGCTGTAATATCATATTTTCTAGGTGCCAAAAACAAAGAAAAAGCCGACAATGCAGCATCCCTTGGTATGTTTTTCTCCATTATACACGGAGTTTTACTCACATTTATATGTAACCTTATCATCCCTCGGTTTTTAGGAATGTTCACATCTGATAAAGATATTATAAATCTGGGATTAAGATATTCACATATTGTTTTTTCATTTTCAATATTTATATGTATAAGTCTTGTTTTTGAAAAAGTAATTCAGGCAGTAGGAAAAATGACATTCACAATGATAAGCCTTATGTTCGGTTGTATAGTAAACATTGTACTTGACCCCATCCTCATTTTTGGAGTCGGTTCGTTTAAAGGGCTTGGAATAAGCGGTGCCGCACTTGCTACAGCAATAGGACAAATCTCAACTTTTTTACTTTATATTTTCATCTATACAAAATATGATATAGGAATAAAATTCAATATCAAAAATTTTAATTTTGATTTTCAGATAGTAAAGAAACTGTATGCTGTAGGCATTCCTGCTACATTGAACATGGCACTCCCATCGGTGCTGACATCCGCACTCAACGCCATACTGACTTCATTTTCCGGAATGTATGTAGTAATCTTAGGCATATATTATAAATTACAGACATTTCTTTATCTTCCGGCAAACGGACTGATTCAGGGAATGCGTCCTATAATAGGTTACAATTATGGTGCCGGCGAAAAAAAACGTGTTCATAAAATATACAATACATCACTTATTTTAAGCAGCACGATAATGATATTCGGAACAATCATATGCCTTATATTCCCTGACAAGCTTATGAGTCTGTTTACGGCAAATGAAGCAACCGTAAAAGCCGGTGAGACAGCACTTCGCATCATATGCTTAGGTTTCATCATTTCCACAATATCCGTCACAGCCTCAGGTGCTTTAGAAGGACTCGGCATGGGTATAGAATCTCTTTTAATTTCACTTTTCAGATATGTAGTAATAATAATACCTGCTTCATTTATATTAAGCAGATTTATAGGTGCTTATGGTGTCTGGCATGCATTTTGGATTACAGAGACTGTTACTGCACTATTTAGCTATATTATGGCAAGAAAGATATTAAACAGAATGCCTTAGATTAGGGATGTAACTGTTTAAACACACCTTTCGGTGTAATAATCTAACGTATAAATATAAAGAGGCTGTCGCATCAAACCTTAAAAATTGTTAATGCGACAGTCTCTTTATGTTAGATAGTCCATCTTTTATGTTTTTTGTTTTAATTTTTCTATTTTGTATCTGTATTTTCGCATTTTTACAGACAAGCTGCTGATATTTTCTTGATAATCTCTTTTACATACTCTTCAGATTTTGACACTTTTTTGGCTATATCAGGTACTGACATATTACAATCAGTATATAAAGTCTCTATCCTGCCTCGTTCTATTCCCTGCTCTATTCCCTTTTTCATCGCCTGTTCTTCATTTGCCTTTATCTCATCCTTAAAAAATTCTTTTAATACCTCATTCATAATTCCTGTCCCTCCATTCTTTATACTGTCAAACAATTCCTGGTTTGATGATACCATTATTCCCAGTAATGAATTTATGCAAGCTTTTTCAAAAGGCTCATGCAGTTCAAATGCTTCATCAAAAAAATTATCTACTGTATCTCTTTTTAGCCCCCTTTTCAAAATCTTTAAAAATATATGTTCTTTTTCTCCTGCTTTTTAGGAAAATAATAACATCATTTAACTATTACTGCAACGGTTCTTTTTAATGTTTTTTTCTAATCTAACAACCACCGGCTTAGCCGGTGGTTTGCTTTGCGGCCTATAAGGCCTCTTTGCCGGCGTCTGAGTCTAAAGACTCGCCGAAAGGTCTGCCCACCGCAACATCAGTTACTTACTTAAGCCCCCTGGGCTTATTATTAATTGTTTCTCTTTACTGGCTCACCCGTGAACGGGTCAACATACTCTTTGATTGTCATCTAGTCATATTCCAAATCTTCTTGTAATTGATTTCGAATATATTCTTCTATTTTCTTTGCATTTTTTCCTGCTGTATCAACATAATATCCTCTACACCAGAAATGTCTATTTCCATATTTATATTTTAAATTTGCATGTCTCTCAAATATCATCAATGTACTTTTTCCCTTTAGAT
>NZ_DBLYGC010000020.1:0-64998 GCF_056818865.1 Butyribacter sp. | reverse complement strand
TGCATTAACCTTATACCCGGCTAAGGAATATTGAATAAATCCCGTCACAAAAACTATATATGTATTATCACTGTATTTTCGTAATTCATATGCAGTTTTTATTCCATCAATTTCTTTCATACTTACATCTAAAAATACAATATCATATTCTGTCATTGCATTTTTCAACAGGATAAATTCTTCTCCTGACCGGTAAATATCTATTATATAAGGTAATTCTGTTTTATTAATATAATCTTCTACATATTTCTTGATTTTTTCAGCTATGACTTTTTCATCATCACATATGGCAATTCTAATAACATCAGATTTCACACAAATTTCCTCCTAAATCCTATATAAAATTGTATCTCAAACCACCAATGCTGTAAAGAAACATAGCGAAATTCTTTTTTAATGTTGTGCGACAAGCGACTTTACAAACTCTCTTGCATATGCTGCCTTTTTAGTTTTTAGCATATATACATGGTCATCTGTTGATAAACAATCTCCATCAGAAGAAATTGAAAAATGTAATTTTTTGTTTGTTGACAATGTGCACACAAAATAATTATTGGTATCACACGGCATTCCATCGATGATTTTATTATTTTGTGTCAGCTTTTTCAATTCACTTATTTGTTGTTCTTTCAATTCGACACTTTTATTTATGCTTTCATTTTCATAAACTACGCTTTTAATTTGTTCAAATTCTTCTGCAGCAGTTTCTCTATAACCTATCCATTTTTTTATTAAATTTTCAAGCTTGCTGCTTTTCAAATAAATCTGTTTCTTATTTTTTTCTGATTGTATTTTTATTTTCAGGTCCTTCGCAAATTTTTTTTCATCATCTGCCTGAACATCTACACTAAAAAATCCATTTTTATAAAAAGTCAAATTTATTATTCTAAACTCACTATGACTATTTAAGTAAACCATGTGAGCCTCAATATTCCTCCCTTTAATAGCTTTATCCTTTTCAGTAATTTGGGCATTTTCCATAATATCTATAAATTCATTTGCTTCATCCCTTGACACCCTATATCCTTTGTATTTTCTCGCCTGATTTGCCACCGCAATGCCTCGAAACATCCCCTGTGGCAAACATATTTTCTCATTTACAACACTTACTTCAGCCTCATCACGATTAGCACCGTTCAAAACAATATTCTCCGAAAATACTCCCATCGCCAAATAATATTCCGAAACTGTATTTACTTTTGTTATTGTACTATCTGCATCTTTTTCAGATTCATTAGCCTCTCTATTATTAACATTACCTTCAGTTGGTGCAACTGTTGCAATTTCAGGTTCACTATTTTCTTTCGTATTTGTGTTTTTACACCCTGTAAGTCCCATAACTGACACAGTTAATATAACTATAACTCTATATAAAAAAAGTCTTTTATTATTCATTTATTTTTCCTTCCCATAATATCAAATCTAAAAATCTTTATTCGTCAAACTTTTTATTTACTTTATTACCTCTAACAAATGAGCAAAAAGTGTAGAATAGTCACAGTAACTTATACTGAGTAGGCAAATCAAGGTACACTTGCCTAATAAAGCATCATTTTCTTTTGTTTTATAAAGGCTATTAACCCTGTGCTTAACTATGATAATGAACTTTCCATGTCTGGTCTGTTTTGTTCTTACTGACCTACATTGCTACACGAAAATCTAATTTACTCAGACACATACCTTGTTTTGCCGTATTGTTCACATTACTGGTGAAGTTCTTTCAATTTTTCTGCATATACCATTGGCGATTTGTCAATTTGGAATAACCAATATCTTAATCATTTCTTATTTCAATTTGCTCCAATTTATCGTAATATATTTTATTCCATCACTATCAATAATAAAAGTTGCCTTATCATTTAGGAATCCATATCCTTCTTCAATATGTGCAAATGATACTACATACGACACAATCTTATCATCTTTTATTTCTGAAAGTGCATCATCAGCAACAATTGATTCAATTTTCATATTTTTCATTTCTAAATCAATATCTTCTGAATTTAATATATTCTGCTTTACATATCTAGCTATCTGTTTATATAAATCCATTTTACCGATTGCAATTTCTTTTTCGGTAATTTCGCCGCCATCTATACTTATTTTATTACCATTATTCATGATAAAATCATCACATTTAGGTGATATCTGTAATTTTATAGGTTTTATATCTTTTTCTTTCACAATTTTTTTTCTCAATTTTACACTTGCTGTATTTATCACTGTTTCTCCATTTTCTACATTTTTACGAAAGCGTAATATTTTTTTAGAATCCAATTTAGGTCGTGCATAAGTATTGCCTGAAAAACCTGGAAATCTAGAATATTGTACATTTCCTGTATGAGTTAATACTGCATAATTTTTTGCATTTGTATATCCGTTATGAGCATACACATACTCATTTGCTTTAATCCATGACGATTTTACTGACTCTCCCGTTTTTGCAAAATCTAAAAATTTATTAGCAACTTTATTGTCAGCTATTGCAGGTGCTTTGTCATGATACCCGCAAATAACTCGGACTGCTTTATTTCCTAGCATTGCTTTAGCATATTTTTTCAAAGGATTCTTTGATTCTTTATTCAATTGATTACACGCTGCCAAAAAAACAAATTCCAAATTTCCACCTGCCCATGTAAAATTATCTTTGCTAAAAATATTAAAACTACAGCTATTATTGCTGTCTCCAAACAATTGTCCAGTAACCGAACCATGACTCGACCAATATTTAATAGTTTTTGTTTTATCATAGAAGTCACTTTCTGTCATTTTTTTATTTTTCACATCTTTGTAGATACCTGAATAATTACTATCTTCTTTTATAACTCCATCGTATATCGTTTTCGCATCTGAGCCTTTATCTACGGTATAAGTTGTATTTTTATATGCACCAATCGTTTTTCCTGCTGCCAATACCTGTACATTGTTTGTTATTAATAGACAAATACACATAAAAAATATCATTAGTTTTTTTATTTTATTATTCATATTCATTCTCTCCGTTCATTTTTTCCATTTATTTATCAAATAAATCTCTCACCCTGGGTAGAGTTAAAGAGTGAGAGATTTTTGTTCCCAATATTTTCCCTATTATAAAACATTACTATTCTTTTCAATAATTAAACTTACTTTGCGCTTCTTTTTAAAGCTGTTGGTCTTTTTGGCTGATGTAAAATTGCGCAGCATTTAGAATTTCCCTGCTTTTCTTTCTCAACCATTTTTTTCAGTACAGAACCTGAAACCTCTACTGCTTTCTCTTTAATATTCATGCCTGTTCCTCCTTCCATTTTTACTATTGTTAGTTCTAACAACAATTAGAAAATATCATTTATTATTTTACTTTTCAATGCGCATTGCAGTTTTGGAAATTTTATTGCAGTTTTAGAAATATTTTGTCGATTTTTACATTATTTTTTTATGCTGTCCCGTAACAAATGCTGTTATTAGTAAAACAGATGCAAGGATAATAGAAAACTCTATAGATTGAATATACATTCCCGATACCTTGATTTTATTAAAGAAAACAACTATCAAAAATTCTATTATTACAATTAATCTTGCATATTTTTTATTAAATTTAAATTCTTCCTTTTCATAGTCCATATCAGGATGATTTGCTGCTCCTAAAATTAAAATAATAATCGTAGCTATTGCAGACAATATTCCTGATATTGTAAGTGGAATAACCTGTAATTTTATACAAAGTATTACTACCATTTCTATTGCCATTGTACCAAAAAAACACATTTTAAATGAACTCAGATGAAATCCCCCGGTTCTGTTTCTAAGCGAAAAAAAAGATACGATAAATATAACTATGCCTATCGTTTGTTTAAAAAACAAACTTATAAGTATCATTACACTTATCGTAAATATCTTTTCAAGTAAACAATTCAGTTTGTATTTATATATATCCACTTCTCTCTGTGGCATAATTCCATTATTTATTAATAAATTTAAATATTTATCTAACATTCCTATGTACCTCCTGTTTTTTCAAAAGGTATCATCTTTTTTCTCGTATTTCAAGACTTTTTGCAGTTTTAGGAATTTTATTACAGTTTTGGAAATCAACATTCCTCTTTAAATGCTCCCAATTATTTCGGACAATCTCTGTGTATATGTGTGTTCCTCTCTTACTTTTTTACAGCCGTTCTCCGCAATTGCTTTTCTTTCATCCTCATGTACGAGATAATATTTTATCTTTTCAAGCATGTCCTCTCTGTCACTGTAACTCACAAAATCTTCCCCATCAACAAAGTGCATCGCAAAATCACTCTGGTAATTTGTAAGCAAAAATCCGCCTGCACCCATTATGTCAATCGCACGAAGCGGTATTCCGTTTCTTATACTTCTGAGTGTTATATTGAGATTTATCTTGCTATACTTAAATACAAGCGGCATTTCATACATATAATGCACCTCGCCCATGTTCTTTATCCCCTTTAACCACGGTGTTGGTTCTGATGTATAAAGTTTCATCGGTGCTATGCTCTTTCCATTTTCAAGTTTTATATTTTGAAGATTTTCTCCTAAATATTTAAATATGCCTGTTCTGTCAAGCTGCGTCATCTTGCGGCATAAAAAATAATTGGCATAGATATACTCAATGCTCTCCATTCCGTTTTCCTGCACTTTTACCGGCATTGCTGCCATCATCTTTTCCACAATGTCAGGTGTCAGAAGTTCCTCAATAAATGTATAACCGTATATAAGTCTCTGTGATTCCATTATTCCTTCAAGATAGCCTTTTGTGTAATCATCAAGTTTAGGCTCCATTCTGTCATAAAGATTGTGTTCCTCTGTATAAAGTCTTCCGACAAATGATACATCGCTTTCTACAATCTTTCTGTCCTGTGCTGATATACTCATTTTTTCAAGTCTTTTTTCGTTTACCGCCATAGGCATATACCAGACATTTTCTACACCAAGATTTCTAAGTTCCTGAACCATAAGGGAATCAAATATAAATATTCTGTTCACTTTATTAAAAACTGATTTTGAATATGTAAGTATAAGCGGACTGTCATAACACCATGAAAGATACGGAATTTTAATATCATTGCATCCATCTGATATTACCGGATAAAAATTCGATGTAAATACTGCATCCACACTGTTTTCTCTTATATATTTTTTTATTTCTGATTTATATTTTGGGTCAATTCGGTAATTCTTTGGCTCATTTTTATACAATAATACCGAATGCCCCAATTTTTCAAATGTCTCTTTTATATCCTCTACTCCGAAACTTTTCCATGTTGGAAATAATATTTTCATATCCTTATCCACCTTTCACAAACCGTATTTCAGTTTTTATATTTATACACTTCCTATTTTTTCTATATTATATTAAACTTTTCCATTACATTTATATATAACTGTTATCAACTACGTCTATATACTCTATTGCATATTCCTTAAAAATTTTCATCATATTTTCGTCTATTCTCTCCCCACATACAGCTATTGGTATAGCCGGAGGACAGGCTATTGTCTGTGATGCACATATTCTGCCGCAGGCATCGGAAACTCTTACTTTTTTGTATGGTGAAAAAACTGCCTCTCTTATTCCAATCACTCTTTCAGCCCTGCTTAAAACAAGCTTTTTGGGTACAAGTTTTCCTTTTTTATTTCTGAAATCTTTAGTATCTGACGCCCATTTTTCAAGTCTTTCAAAATCTTTCTCATCATTTTGCGGAGTTATCATAAGTACAACAAAATATTTATCTGCATACTCACATTCTATTTTATATTTTCTAAGTTCATCTGCGAGCTCATCACCCTCCATGCCTGCTGCCGCCGTGTCAATCACTATTTTAAGCGGCTCAGTTTCCATAAGGCTTACATTATTTTCTGCAAGAACAGCTTTTGTCTTTTCTATACGCTCAATGCAGTCAGCCAGTTCAGCTCTAAACTTCCCGTCAAGATACCTGTTACACATATCAAGCGACTGCATTATAAGATATGACGGACTTGTCGAACCAAATATTGTCATATAAGAAGCAATATGAGGTGCCAGTCTTTCCCTGTATTTCTCTGACACATGAATGTACGCTCCGCCTGTCAGAACAGGCAGTGTCTTGTGAGCCGAATCACAGCATATGGCAGCTCCGCTTTGTATAGGATGTACTGTCCCGTACTTTTTTTCGTCCAAAAATGCCTGATACGCTCCATGTGCATTATCAACTATCAAAGGAATATCACATTCTTCACAAACTTTTGATATTCCCTCTATATCTGCTGTATTTCCGAGATAATCAGGTGAAGTTATATATACAGCCATCGGCTTTTGTTTTTTTTCAAGTTCACTTTTCACATCATCAGGTGTGACCATGCTTACACATATACTGTCAGCATCTTTTGGATACATAAATTTCACACTCAAATCAAGCAATGCAAGTGCATCTATCATTGACTTGTGTACATTTCTTGCTGCAAGCACGAATGGTTTTGTGCTGCTTATTGTACTTTCAGAACTTTTTTGTTCCTGTCTTATTTTGTAATCCATAAAAACTGCCGCAAGCATTGTCTTTATGCACTGTGATGAACCCTCCGTTGAATAAAATGATGCTCCGCTTCCAAAAAGTTTTGTGGCATTTTCCTGACTTTTTTTTATAATTCCGTCAGCGTGGCTTAATACATCCGCACCATCTATCTCCGTTATGTCCTGTCTCTCGCATCCTATAAATTCTTTTCCCTTATGTCCCGGCATGTGAAATCTTGAAAAATCACTGTCTATATATTTATTTACAAAATCACAGATTGGCGTATCCATCGATTCCTCTTTTCTAAAATTTTTCTCCGATTACATCTCCCATTTTTACAATGGTTTCATAATCTTCTTTTGAATTATTGATAATCTCATCCTTAATCTTTATGCTGTCTTTTGAAAATGCCAGTATAACCGTAGAACCTCCAAATTCAAAACGTCCCTTTTCCTGTCCTCTCGACACATTACATTTCTCATCATTGTTGACTATTCTTCCAACCATCAGGGCGCCGACTTCAATCTGAAGTATTTTACCAAAATTTTCACTGTGCAAAACACTGCATTCTCTGGTATTTTCCTTATATATATCGTACCCTGTCTCAATCGCTACAGGATTTACGGTATGATAAACGCCGTCTATTCTTCTTATCGGACCAAGCTTACCGTTATCTACATACGCATATCTGTGGTAATCGTCCACACAAAGCCTGAAAACAAGCATATAACCGCCATTATAATAATTTGCAAGTTTACTGCTTCTTGTAAGACTTTCAAATGAATACTTTGTACCTTTAATCTCATATTTAGATTTTTCATCTATTTTATAAACCGTAAGTTTGCTGTCGCATGGCGAACAAAGCAGTTCAGGTGTCATATCAAATACTCTTTCACCCTCTTTAATTTTTCTTGTAAAAAAATCATTGTAGCTTTTATATTTCTTATCCTCATACTGCGACATATCTATATTGTTTTTCTCGATAAACGGTTTTATAGCAGGCACCGAAAGCGGACTGTCCATAAATCTGCCGCCAATTTCCGATACTGCTTTACTTGTAAGAAATTTTAAAAGCAGCTTTCCAGCTTCGCTCTTATACATTTTTTCAAGAAATTTATCCTGACTGTTTTGTTCCTTGCTGCAATTTATTCTTTCAAATTCCATTTTAATCCCCATTTCTTATATGATATGATGCAAGGGTCAAAAGCAGATAGCAATGTATGTTTACATACAAATTGCTATCTGGTGGCTTGACCCGCCAAACACCGACAAGTAGCAGATTTGCTTGCAAATATGCGGGATTGGATGTGTTTGCAGGATTGCGAAAATTGCACAGCAATGAAGCAATCCGTGGCATTAATTGTGATCAAAATACCTTTTGACCCTAACATCATTATATTTACTTATTTATTATAGGATAGCAAGTGAAAAATGCTAAGTCAATATATTTACAATGACTTAGCATTTATATTATTATCCATATTCCTTATGATTTAAAAAACTTCCAAAGCGGTTTCTCAAAAAAATGCGGTTTTGGCACTTTATATTTTGAGAACACAACTACTATTATCACTGCAGCTGCCACTAATAATACCAAAAATACAAGTGTCTTATTGTCAGGTTTTTTTAATTTGAAATCAACTATAAACAATGTTCCTACTATTGCAAGCGCAAAGTATAATACAATTACAAATACACAATCACTTATAAATACCTGAAGCATAAAGACAAGTGGCAGTACAATTGCCATTGATGTAATCGGAAGTCCATGATAATACTTATTTGCCCCTTCCTCTACCTGCTGCCTTCTTGTCTCCAACACATTAAAAAATGCAAGTCTTATAACTGAACATATACAATAATAACCTATAACCAGATTTCCAACAGGCCCTCTCACTCCTATAAGAAAACATATAAGTGCCGGAAATATTCCAAAACATACAACATCACAAAGTGAATCTATCTGGACACCATACAATTTTTCATCATCTGTTCTGTTTTTCTTACTTCTCGCTATCTTTCCGTCAAACATATCACAAAGACCTGAAAGTGCAAGACATGTAACTGCGGTCCTGAATCTGCCGTTCATTGCCTGTGTCATACCTATAACAGATATAAAAAGACTGATATATGTAAGTATAACCGTATAATCATAAACCCCTATCAGCTTATCTGTAATTTTCTTTTTCTTAACATTCTCTTTCATAACTATCCTCATTTCTTTCCGGAAAACAACAATTCTGTTGTCTTTCTCATCTGCCACCCTTTTCGCTATTTATCTTTTGTCCCAATACGCAGATATGCAACTACTGTCATAACTGCGCTTATTCCGAGCTGAACATAAAAACTAAGTCCTCTGCTCACTATCATAACAGGCAGTGTATATTTCTTTGTGCATACCTGCACAAATATGTCTTTGAATAATTTTTCACTTATTCCAAGTCCGCCCGGCAGCGGCAGCATATCAACCGCAACCGATATCATTCCCTGTAATGTTATTACAACTCCTGCACTTGTAAAATTAAGCATAAATGACTTATATACAAGATATGTAACCGCAAACAGCAAAAAACGCTGTACGCATGTTATCAAAAAAACATTTATTATAACTCTTATATTTTTATAGAAAAATTCTGCCGCATTTCTGTACTTTTCCATCGCTCTTTCAAGACGTTCTCCATACTTTTTTTCCTTGTCTGTCTTAAACATCCTGTCAAACAGTCTCACGCAAAATAATACTATTCTGCTTGCAAGCGTAGGATGAAATACAAGTATAAGCATACCAAAAACACACACAACATTCAAGAAAATTCCCAAATAGCACCACCCATATATAGGTTTTAAAAGTTCCCATACCGGCTCCGGTCTTAATATCATCACCAAAAGCCCAAGCACTACCAGAACGAGTTTGTATGTTATTGTTACAATGAGTAAAACCATCGTAGATGTCGGCAACGACAATTTATCTTTTTTCATAAAATAAAGCTGTGCCGGCTGACCTCCTGTAGCTGACGGTGTTATGAGTGAAAAGAAAAATCCAACAAACGAATATAAAAAACAATGCGTAAGTTTTACATTTTCACCGAGAACTTTCATCATATAATATATTATCAATGATTCAGATTCGATAAATCCGACTACGAACACTGCACCAAGTATCCAGTATCTGAAATCACCCTGCTTTAAGTACATCAAAAGCTCAGACAGATTTTCACCGTGAAATACTGAATATAGGGTAATAATAAGAACCAGCAGTAAAAATGCTGCATTAAAAATATTTTTCTTTGCTCCTGACATTTATTCTCTCCCAAATACAATATAGTTTACTTTGTCAAACACTTTCCATATTTTCTTGTAGAGATCTGTATGTGTTCCTATAAAATAAGATAGCTCTGCTATCGCCACACCCGCAAACACATCAACAATATAATGCTGCTTTGTAAACTGTGTTGAAGCGAAAACCATTATTGCAAACACCGCTGAAAAAGCTTTATACCATGCCGGTATATGTTTTTGTTTTCTTATACCAATAAAACACATCCAGCTTACAAGGCAGTGTATTGACGGAAATAGGTCGGTAGCCGGGTCAACCGTATATATAAATCTCATAAGTATACTCGAAAGTCCGTTTCCCGTAACCTCTGGTCTTGCATTTGTCGTTGGAAGCAATATAAAAAACACACCACATATAATTCTTGACAGATAATCACCTGTTGCAAATTTATACCAATGCTCCTTTTTTGTTCTCGATATCATTATGTAATTCACAGCCCAAAATGCAAAACATATAAGATACACATATATCCATTCCTTTACAAACGGAAGTTCCTTATCAAACTTCGTTGATAAATCGTAATGTTTCGCATTTTTCATAAGTATCTGTGTTCCCGTATATATCACTGAATTCAATACAAAACATGAAATAAGTGATATAACTGTCTGCTTTGGTATCAGTTTCCCAACCGTTTTTTCATACCATATTGCAAATCCGGTTTTATCTTTCATATTATCTCTTTTATCTCTCATAGTCGAATTTCCCTTATCCCTATTTTTTCTACCGCTAAAAATCGTTATCATCTTCCTCGATAGCCACATCATCATCCGCATCATTGCCATCACTGTCGAAATCTGATTCGTCTTCGTCCGCATCCTCGTCGTTACTGTCAAAATCTGATTCGTCTTCCGCATATTCGTCATCACCATAAATATCCGGTTCTTCTTCATCAGATATGTCAGGATGAAGTACCCTATATATAATAGTGTACGCATAAAGAAGCAGTGGCAGCATAATGGTCAAACCAACACTTCCCATAAAAAGACCATGCGCCTGCGTTTTAGCAAAAATTGCCGCAATAAACGAAACCACATACATGCCAACCAGTATTACACACATTATAATCGCTGCAATCTGTTTTATTTTTTTCACTCAATTCACCTCACAATTCCTAATAATCTTAGTTTTCAATTTTTAACAAATGCTCAACTTGAAAACCTAATTCTTTATTTTATCAAAGTATTCTCTGATATTCTTCTCATAGCCATTTTCCGACGGTACATAAAATTTTCTTCCAACAAGTTCATCCGGAAGATATTGCTGCTCTACATAATGATTTGGATAATCATGCGCATATTTATAACCATTGCCATGGCCAAGTTTTCCTGCACTCTTGTAGTGTGCATCTTTAAGATGATTTGGCACTCCGCTTATCTTCTCATTCTGAACAGATGCCATCGCATCATCTATAGCCATTATTGCCGAATTACTCTTCGGTGCAGATGCCACATATGCCGCTGCCTGTGCGAGCACTATCCTTCCCTCAGGCATTCCGAGTCTCTCAACTGCCTGTGCGGCACTTACTGCTACGACAAGTGCCTGCGGGTCGGCATTTGATACATCCTCAGCCGCACATATCATTATTCTTCTCGCAATAAACTTTACATCTTCACCCGCATACAGCATCCTTGCAAGATAATAAACGGCTGCATCGGGGTCTGAACCTCTCATGCTTTTTATAAATGCTGATATTGTATCGTAATGATTATCACCCGTTTTATCATATCTTACCGGTCTTTTCTGAATACATTCTCCTGCAACTTCAAGTGTTATATGAATAATACCATCCTCACCTCTGTCGGTTGTAAGTATTCCAAGCTCAATTGCATTTAACGCTGCTCTCGCATCTCCGTTTGCCATATCCGCAAGAAATTCAAGGGCATCATCATCTATTTTTGCATTATATGAACCCATGCCTCTTTCTTTGTCATTGACTGCTCTTAGAATAAGTTCTTTTATATCTTTTGTCTGTAATGATTTTAATTCAAATATCCTCGACCTTGATATAAGAGCGCCGTTCACTTCAAAATATGGATTTTCTGTTGTTGCGCCTATCAAAATAATAGTACCGTCCTCGACAAACGGAAGCAGATAATCCTGCTGCCCTTTGTTAAATCTATGAATCTCATCAACAAAAAGAATAGTTTTTTTTCCATACATGCCGGCATTGTTTTTTGCCTTCTCAATAACTTCTTCCATATCCTTTTTTCCGGCACTTGTCGCATTTATCTGTAAAAATTCAGCACTTGTAGTATTTGCAATAACTTTTGCAAGTGTTGTCTTTCCGGTTCCCGGAGGTCCGTAAAATATTATTGAACCAAGTTTGTCTGCTTTTATGGCACGATACAGAAGTTTTCCTTTTCCGATAATATGCTGTTGCCCAACCACTTCATCAAGCGTCTTTGGTCTAAGCCTTGATGCAAGAGGCGATTCATCTTCTTTGCTCTGTTCCCGCATATATTCAAATAAATCCATTAACTTACTGCCTTTCTAAAAGATTACCGGCTCACCGTCAAGCATTGCAAAATAAATTTTTTCATCGTCATTAATCTCTGCCTTGCCCGCCGTTGCTTCAACAATCTTTTTCTTTAGTTCCTCACATTTATCAAGCGGTACTATAAGTGTCATTATAACCTTATCTGTATACTGTGTATCCATTATCGTTATCTGCATGTTTGCAGCAATATACTGCAATTTGCCTACACCATTATAATCTGTGTCAACCACAAATTTCTTTCCCTGCTCCTTAGTGATAATGCTGCTGTTTGCAATCCCCTCTTTCGTCGCTCCGGAATATGCTCTTACAAGCCCTCCCGTGCCAAGCAGCGTTCCTCCAAAATATCTTGTGACAATGACAAGAATGTTTATTATTCCTGCACCTTCAATCACTTCAAGTATCGGCTTTCCTGCCGTCCCCTGCGGTTCCTTGTCGTCACTGCACCTTTTCGTCTGACCGTTTTCACCAATGATATACGCAAAACAATTGTGCCTTGCATCCCAATATTTTTTTCTTGTCTGTTCTATAATTTCAAGAGCTTCATCCTCACTCTCCACTTTAAAAACATTTGCTATAAATCTTGATTTTTTTTCAACAATTTCTCCTGTTCCGCCTTCATAAACTATTTTGTATTCTGACATTTACTCCTCCGTACATTCTGAAATTGTGCAAACATTGATACTGCCGCACTTACTATAACTAACACATAAAAACTTGATCCTCTGCTGAGAAGCATTGCAGATACAGCCATGCTGTGTCCCATAACAGGTGCAAAAAGAGCCACAAAAAATCCTTCATTTGCACCTACTCCACCCGGAAATGGAAGTATATCTATGCATACAGATACAAAGCTCTGAAGCATAATAATCTCCAATACCGAAAAGCCTTTTCCGCCTAATGCCGTATAAACAAACCACGTCACGGCAAAATATGAAATTCTCTGTACACAGGTTGTAAAAAATACAACAACGGCAACCTTCCCATGAGTACGCATATACTCTGCACCATCTTTATATGACTCCAAAAGAGCATCAAGTTTTTTCTCTGCTTTTTCCTTATGTCTCACTATCCTTATTTTATGTAACAGTGTTGTTCCCATATAAGCGAGTTTTTTTGCACCCGTCTTTGAAAAAACTATTATGGAATACAAAACTATCGAAATCACATTTACTGCCATTCCGACAATAAACAGCCACATATATCCGCCGATATATTTTACGGCAAAATTAAAATGAAATAAAAATACATACAGTTCAAATACCACAAGGACTACTTTATATATTATAGTCCAGAAAAGAAGTGTCACGGAAGATGCCCCCGCATTTATCCCTTCTTCATGCATATAGTAAACCTGCATTGGCTGTCCGCCCGATGCTGACGGTGTGATCGCATTAAAGAAAAACCCTATAAATGAATATTTGATACACCTTAATCCCTGTTTTTTGAAATCGAGAGAATAAAGTATTATCTGCATGGAAAATCCCTCCATTATCACATAGACAAGTGCCGCAAGCATTGAAAGAACCATATCAAACTTCTTTGCACCCTTCATCGCATTTAATATGTCATTTAAATCCTGATCTTTTAAAAGCACATAAAATACTGCCGCCAAAAGCACTGCCATAAATATCACATTCAAGTAGTATTTTTTATTTCTAGCCATTATTACTCCCTTTCCCATATCATTTTCATATATAACTAATGATAAGCTATTTCAGTACAAAATGCTTAGGTGCCATAAGATACGCAAGTGCATAACCTGCGATAAGACCTGCAACTGTTACCACCAGAACTATGCTTACGAAATACTGTGGAATCGTGTCTATCTGTAAACAAGAATACGATGCGATATATATCACGCCTTTACATATCGAATATCCGACTCCCGTCTCCTTTCCACCCTCTGTGTATGGCTGGAATATATAGTACATACACAAATACATCACTGAGTAAAAAATACTTAACAATACTATGCATCCTATTATTGACAGAAGCTTCGCCCACTGGTCAATCTTGCCAAGCAGGAATGTATCTATTACAAATCCTACACATAAAACCAAAACCATTGGAAGCTCATTTTTCAGCATAAACCTGAGCCTTATCCTAAAATTTTTCAAAATAGCTTCCGGTTTTCTGTAATATCCGTATTTCAAAAGACTATGGTCACAATTATAAAACAATGCCTTTGTTATATTTCTTCCTGATGTTATGCAATACATAATAAATACCAGAATTGTTATTATATTATCCATTGCTTTCCATAAATCATCTGCAAATGCATTAAATTCCTTTGCCGTCGAACCTGCCTTGAATATAAAAATTGCCACTATACCGGCAGCCATCAGAATAAATGATATAACAGTCTTTATCTTTCTTGGCTTTGAAAATATCCTTTTATGTCTCTCAAAAAATATCGCATTAAGATATTCATATCCCTGTTTTTCTTCAAAAATTCTTTTACCTGTCTCTTTTTCCGTAAGATCATCTGCCTCAACATCTTTATTGACTTTTGAGACATTCTCTGCGACGGTTTTCTGCTGCATTATCGTATTAAATCCTGCAAGTCTCTTTGCAACAAACGGATAATTTTTGTAAGTCACAATATATCTTATCGATGCAATCGCAAGCATAACTGATGCTGAAAGGAATGCAGGATTGGCAGCTATAACAGATATATCCGGAAATACTGCTACATTATATTCGAGCACATATTTTGTGAACAGCAGTATAAAAGGAATCCCATATGCAGCAAAAAGCATTATTCCGACATAAGCATTATATAAAACATTCAACACCTTATTTTTATCTGTAAATGGCATTCCAAACCTGTCATTTAAATACAGTCTTAAAGCTTCCCCTATAAAACGAAATGCTGCAAATCCTGACATATAAAGAAGTGTCGTTTTTATATTTCCATCAAATATATGCTGTGCCACAAGCATAAACACCGTGTAATATATAATCTGCGTTATCTGAGACTTAAACATCTTTATCAGAAAATATTTTCTGGCATCTATTCTCAAAAGTCCCACCATAAGATAATCATTTTCATCACATGCACATATTCTGCTGTTCACAAATGAACCAAGCAGAAAGTTCATAAAGAAAAATATCCAGAATATCATAATTCCGGCTTCATCAAAAACAAATTTATCCTCCTCTAACTTAGCAGCAATTATAATCACTTCCATAAGAACTGCACCAAAAAAATAGATAAACTTATAAAATATATCTTCAATCAATGACAAAATTCCTATAAATACAGCAAGTGTTCTTTTTAATGATATTCTTGCATAAAATTCTTCCGGTATGTATTTTCCAAAAAACGGTATTCTTTTAATAGTATATATAAATCTGTTTATTTTTTCAGCATATGATATCTGCATCTGCTGATACATCAACTCAAACATTCAGACTCCCCCTTCACTATCTGATAAATAGTTCTGCACTCTTCCTAATCATAATCATACGGGTCATAATCCGTATCTGTGGTCTGAATGTCCGGCTGTTTTACTGTCCTGCCTATTTCCATTATAGTATCAACTGGATTTTCTTTAACATCATCGCTTATATCTGCATCTGAACTGAGCATCTCCATAAGTTTTTCTTCAAAATCCGTACTGTGGTAAACCTCTTCTGCCACACCTGATAATTTTCCTCCGTGAAGCAGCACTATCTCATCACATAAATCCTTCGCAAGCTGAAGTATATGTGTAGAAAATATGATGATATGATCTTTTTTCATATCCATGAGCATTTCCTTCATCTCATGTGCAGCAACAACATCAAGTGAAGTAAGTGGTTCATCGAGAAGAATAATATCAGGACTTGCAATAATTGTCGCAAGCATCTGCATCTTGTTTTTCATCCCATGCGAATAACCTTTTATCAGTTTGTCAAGGTCACTTCTTTCAAGACAAACCATGTCCGCATATTCTTCCGGTGTTTTAATATTTTTTATTTTCTTTTTGTTTATGTCAGTAAAAAATTTTATAAACTCATAGCCCGTCAAAAATTCCGGAAGTATAGGTGTTGAATAAACATATCCTATCTTTTCATAATCCATGCTTTCATTGTTTTCTTCATCCTGAATATATATTTTTCCGCTGTCAAAATCCATCTCACCGCTTATGCAGTTAAACAATGTTGTTTTTCCGGCTCCGTTTCTTCCAAGCAGACCATATATCTTTCCTTTTTCAAAAGAATACTCTGCTCCCTTAATAACACTCTTTTCTTCAAAACTTTTAACAAGTTTTTCAATTTTCAATTCCATCCTATTATCCTGTTCTTTCTTAAATTATTTTCTTATCTGTCCATCTCCATTTATAAGATACTTCATTGTCGTAAGTTCCCTAAGTCCCATAGGACCTCTTGCATGAAGCCTCTGTGTTGATATTCCTATCTCAGCTCCAAATCCAAATTCGCCTCCGTCCGTAAATCTTGTCGAACAGTTTACATATACGCATGCACTGTCAATCTCCCTTTGGAACTTTTCGGCATTTTTAAGATTGTTTGTGATTATGCATTCTGAATGTCCCGTAGAATACTTTGATATGTGCTCAATAGCTTCATCTATATCATCTACAACTTTCACAGCCATTATATAATCATCAAACTCTGTGGCATAGTCAAGCTCTGTGGCTTTTTTTATGCCATCTCCGAGTATTTCTCTCGTTCTGTCACATCCTCTTACATCTACATCAAACTTTTTAAACTCATCCATGAGCTTTGGAAGAAACTCCTTTGCAGCTGATTTATGTACAAGGCATGTCTCAAGTGCATTGCATACACTTGGACGCTGTGTTTTTCCATTATTTGTCACTGATACAGCCATGTCTATATCAGCACTTTCATCTATATAAATATGACAATTACCGCTTCCTGTTTCTATAACAGGCACAGTTGCATTTTCAACTACAGCTTTTATAAGTCCTTTTCCGCCTCTCGGAATAAGTACATCAATATAACCGTTTGCCTTCATCATCTGATTCGAGCTTTCCCTTGAAGTATCCTCGACAAGCTGAATTATATCTTTTTGAATACCACACTCTTCTACCGAAGTTCTCATTATATCCATAAGAATTTTGTTTGAATTTATAGCCTCTTTTCCACCTCTGAGTATAGCTGCATTTCCGCTTTTTATGCAGAGAGTTGCCGCATCCACTGTAACATTCGGTCTTGACTCAAATATAATACCAATGACACCCATCGGAACTCTTGTCTTTGTGATTCTCATTCCATTTGGTCTTGTGTATCCCTCGATAACCTCACCTACAGGGTCATTTAATCGCGTCAGATAAATACATGCATCTGCTATGTCATTTATCCTTTCAGGTGTAAGACGCAATCTGTCAACCATGGCATCTGTTATACCGTTTTCTTTCGCCATCGCCGTATCTTTTTCATTTTCACTAAGTATAACATCAATATTTTTTCTCAAATTCTGTGCTATTTTTTCAAGAATTTCATTTTTCTTTGCTGTCGATGCCGTTGCAATACTCTTTTTTGATTTTTTTGCAGCTTCACCGAGTTGTTCGATATAATTCATCTGTCAATCCCCTCCATTTTACATAAACGATTTACCTAACTAAAAGTCGTCAAATTCAAATAACTTTTGAACATGCAACTGCCAATGAACCCGGTCCTATATGACACGCAATGCTGAGTGAAAGCGGATAAAGGTCTACCTGCTTAACCCCAAATTTTTCAATTATCTGCTGTCTTAACTCTTCTGCCGCCTCTGGATTTTTTGTATGTGCAATCTCCATATGTATGTTTTCCATATGGTCCACACCTCCAAATCTGCTATTTATGTCATCTTCAATTGCAGAAAGCATTTTTTTGACACCCTGTTTTTTCGTCTTTGCAATAGCAAATGCGTCAAGCTTTTCTCCCTGAATCGTAAGTACAGGTTTTAATCTGAGTGCCGAACCAAGTGCTGCAGCTGCGGGAGTGATTCTTCCGCCTTTCTTTAAATATTTAAGCGTATCAAGCATAATATATATGCTTGACTCAAACTTCGCTCTCTCAAGTTCCTCTTTTATCTGTGCTGCCGTAAGTCCTCTTTTTGCAAGTTCCAAAGCATCAAGAACCGACTGACGCTGTGTAACTGATATTCTCTGATTGTCTACTACCTGAACTTTTCCTTCATAGTCGTCCGCTAGCATAAGCGCAGTATGACATGAACTTGAAAGTCCGCTGGACATAGGTATATATACAACCTCATCCGCTTCTTCAAGTGCATCATCCCATATTTTCATAACGCTCTCAGGCGAAGGCTGTGATGTAGATATATCAACATCACTCTCAAGTTTTTCAAAAAACTCAGTCTGTGAAAGACTTATCTCCTCATAATATGTCTTTCCGTCAATAAGAAATGGCATAGGTAAAACCCTAACTCCGATTTCTTTTCCAGCCTCAAAATTTATACCACTGTTACTATCTGTTATAATCGCAATTTTACTCATATTAACCTCCGGGTAAATATTACATATCTCTTTATCCTCGTTTCCACGTGCTGAAACATTTTAATTTTTATTTGTAAGCGCACATATTATAGATTATATCCTAAATCACATTTTTTTACAAGAAATTAGGCAAATTGAAACAATGTTACTTGTAGCTTCACCGGTCATGTAGTATTATAGGATTACACTAAATAAATGAGGTAAAAATTTATGCATAGATTTTTAAGAGCTGTCGGTTTCAGCAATATTTCATCAAAACAGGATATGGATAAACTCATTGGTATTTCTATGGATAAACCGTCCGTAAGCAAACAGATTTTATCCGGAGATGGCAGAAAAATGACTGAGCTCAGTCATGAATTTGCACATAATACAGGTTTAACCATCCGCGGAGAATATGACAAACTCGGCTTTTTTCACGTTGACCATTATTTTCCGTATTGCAGCAGCTCTCTCATCACAATGCGCACTGATGTCACCATAAATAAACGTGTAGACACAAATGCTTATACCGGTATGTGTGACGATATACGCATGGCTGTTTCCGTTATTTTTTATCTTCAGAATTCTATAGATTATATGAAACTTAAATTTACGGACAACACACCTCATCGTGCCAACCTTGCACTTTCAGGACTTTCTCTTGAAGGCCGCATTCTTCTCGGAATACAAAAAACAGCTGAAAGCATCAATAGAAGCAATCGTGAGACACGCATGAAACGCCAGTTATTATTACAGGCAAAAGAGGGCGACCAGGATGCCATTGACAGTCTTACACTTGACGAGATAGATTTGTCCGGAAGACTTGGCAAGAGAATTATGACTGAAGATTTATACTCGATTGTCGAATCAAGCTTTATTCCATACGGCTCAGAATCTGACAATTACATGATTATCGGCACTATTTTAAACTGGTCACTTACAACCAATCCATACACAAATGAAGATGTATTCCAACTGCTTATAAACTGCAATGATGTTGTATTAAATATTGCCATAAACAGAAAAGACCTTGAAGGAGAACCTATGATAGGCCGTCGCTTCAAGGGCATTATCTGGATGCAGGGACATGTAGATTTTATTTCAGCATGTTAGGGATTATATACGGTGTATCTTTTGTTGCCTCAGTATATGATGATTCATCTTTTTTAAGATAAATTTTCACATTTGCACTGTCAGAGGTGCTGCTCAACAGCTTTCCTGTTGTCCCTGAAAATGAGTATTTTACATGGCAGTCACAACTTTCTTTTGGCTGCGTTCCCTTAGCAAAATATTCAAGCTTTATATCATTGCCGTCAAGTGCTTTGTCACATAGTCCCGTTATTGCAAGTTTTCCGCACTTTTTACATATATTTCTCGCTACTATATCTATCGGCATCTTAAAACTCTTATCTTTCAATTTTTTGTACTTGTGAACTTTCTCCATTATAGCTGACCACATCTGTTTATGCGCACTTCCCTGGCTCTGGTTAAACATTGAATCATATCCCATCCATATTCCTGCGGTATAATAAGGAGTGTATCCTTCAAACCAAAAATCCGTATTGTCGGATGTCGTTCCTGTCTTTCCTGCCTGAGACATTTTTATATGCTTAAATGCCGCCGCTTTTCCTGTTCCGTCGCTTATAACTTCTTTCATGGCATCTGTAAGAAGCCATGCCGTACTTTCTTTCATAATCCTTTTTCCGTAAGAATTATTTTTCAGTAAAACTTTTCCTTTACTGTCAACAATTTTCGTATAGTAAACCGGTTTTATATATTTTCCTCCGTTTGCTATAGCTGCATATGCCGCTGTAAGTTCACTGTTAGTCACTCCGTCTGTCAGTCCGCCAAGTGCCGTAGGCAGCTGGATATCCGTATATATTCTGCCATCGGTGCTTTCTCTCCTGTCAACGAGTGTTGTAAAGCCAAGATTTAAGAGATAATCAAAACCGGTCTGCGGCGTTACTTTCTGAAATGTCTTTACTGTAACTACATTTACCGAATCGACTATACCCTGTCTAAGCGAGGTAAGTCCTTTATAACCCGATGAATCCCAATCCTTAACCTTTTTGTTTGTTCCCGGATATCTGAAAGGTGCATCGTCCATAACATCCGCCAGTGTCATTCCACATGTATCAAGTGCCGGAAGATATGTGGATAAAACTTTAAAGGTTGAACCCGGCTGTCTCTTTGAGTACGTTGCTCTGTTAAGAGTCCTGTTCGCCTTCTTTTCACCTCGTCCTCCTACTATCGCTCTTACTTTTCCTGTATCCTGCTCCATAAGAACAAACGATGCCTGAGGCTGTTTTATAAAGTTGATTATTTCACTTGAAATCCTGTCACCTTTTCCAAGCATTTTCTTTTTAAATCTTTTTATATATTTTTTTGCAGTCTTTTTGCTTTTAAAATAAAGGCTAGAATTTTTTATATGTGAATCGATTAAAAATGATTTTAAATCTCTCTCCGTATACTGAACCACGTCTTTGTCAGCTTTTACCACATTGAGCTCATAAGAAAGATACGACTTTGTTCCCTTAGGATAATATTTATCATCATTTATTACATCATCACATATCTTCTGAAGTGCTCCGTCCTGACATGTATATATCTTGAGTCCCTTTCTGTATATCGCATTGTATGCCTGTGTTTCCGTGTAGCCGAGTTTCTGTTTCAGATCACTTATTACGTTATCTATAACAGCATCGACATAGTAAGAATTAATCATGCTTTTGCCTGAAATCTTCTGCTCATTTACACTTTTGATTCTACTGTATACATCATCACCAAGCGCATCCTCATACTCATCCTCTGTTATATATTTCTGGTCGAGCATGTTTTTCAACACAATTTTTCTTTTTGCCTCATTGTTCTGCTGGTTTGTAATAGGATTATACTCCGTCGGATTTTGCGTAATTCCTGCCAAAACCGCAGCTTCAGATACATTCAGTTTTGATACTGATTTGTTAAAATATCTTCTGCTGGCAGTCTCCACTCCCATCGTATTCTGTCCTAAATTTATTGTATTAAGATAATATTCAAGAATCTTTTTTTTGCCTATATTATTTTCAAGTCTGATAGCAAGACACTGTTCCTGTATCTTCCTTGATAATTTGCCGAAAAAAGTTTTTTCATTTCCGCCACCGAAAATCTGGTTTTTCAATAACTGCTGGGTAATCGTACTTGCTCCCTGCGTCATTTTCTCATCAGACAAAGAAGAATACAATGCTCTTATAATTCCCTGAAGGTCAACTCCGCTATGCTTATAAAACCTCGCATCTTCTATTGCAATAAATGCATTTTGCACACATATCGGAATATCTTCAATCTTTTTGTACACACGATTCGCATTTGAACCCATAAGTGTCTGGATTTTGTTTCCGTTTGAATCATACACCGTAGACGGATACCCGTCCGGAATCATGCTCTCCTCACTTATTTTTGGTGCACTGTCTGCAAGTCCCCTCACAACGCCCACTACGCTGAATGCCGTACACAGCACAGACGTAAGAATAACAATAACAACAATAATTTTTAAATTAAGCTTTATCTTATTTAAAACTTTTCTTTTGGACGAATTTAAAGTTTTAATTTTTCTGTCAATTTCTTTTTTACCGTAGTTCATTGTTTCCTTTCCATTTAAAGCTATACGGGCTAATCGTTTTTCAAAAACATCTTAATGTACTCGAAAATCAACTAACCCGTATATATTTATACTAATGCCACGGATTGCTCCATTGCATCATATTTACTTTGAGATTATTTCCTGTGAATGATATCATGTCTCTTTGGTCCGTTTGATACCATCTTAATTGGAACACCTATTTCTTTTTCGATAAATTCAATATAATCTCTGCACTCTTTAGGAAGTTTGTCATATTCCTTTATGCCGCCTATATCGCAATTCCATCCTGGAAGAACTTTATATACAGGCTTTGCTTTTGCAAGTTTTGTTGTAACAGGGAAATCTTTTACAACTTCTCCGTCAATCTCATAACCTACACATACCGGAATCTCTTTAAGATATCCAAGACAGTCAAGTACAGTGAGAACAACTTCTGTTGCACCCTGTATCTCACAGCCGTAACGTGTAGCAACAGCATCAAACCATCCCATACGACGTGGACGTCCTGTTGTTGCTCCGTACTCTCCGCCGTCTCCGCCGTGTTTACGAAGCTTATCTGCCTCTTCCTCATCAAGAATCTCACTTACAAATTCACCTGCTCCGACAGCACTTGAATAAGCCTTAACTACAGTAACGATTCTCTTAATCTCATATGGAGGAATTCCTGCGCCTATCGCTCCATATGCTGCAAGTGTTGAAGATGATGTAACCATAGGATAAATTCCGTGATCCGGGTCTTTAAGAGAGCCAAGCTGTCCCTCTAAAAGTACATTTTTTCCTTCTTTGATTGCTTTTCTTAAGAATGCTGATACATCACATACATATGGTGCTACCATATCTCTGTACTGGTGAAGTGTATCTAAGATTTCTGCCTGATCAAGTTCAGGTTTGTTGTATAAATGTTTAAGTATAACATTTTTCTGTACGCAGATTCTCTCAATCTTTTCTTTAAGTGCATCATCATCCTGGAAAAGTTCTGATACCTGAATACCAATCTTTGCGTATTTATCTGAATAAAATGGTGCTATTCCTGACTTAGTTGAACCGAATGATTTCTTTCCAAGTCTCTCTTCCTCATACTCATCAAATGCTATATGATATGGCATAAGAATCTGTGCTCTGTCAGATACGAGGATTTTTGGCTGTGGCACACCTCTTTTAGTCAATTCATTTATTTCATTAAATAAATATGGGATATTCAAGGCAACTCCATTACCGATTATACTTGTAGTATGATCATAAAATACACCTGATGGAAGTAAATGTAATGCAAATTTTCCATAGTCATTTATGATAGTATGACCTGCATTACTTCCACCTTGGAAGCGTACGATGATATCTGACTCTTCGCCAAGCATATCAGTAATCTTACCCTTACCTTCATCTCCCCAGTTAGCACCTACGATAGCTGTAACCATAAAATTCCTCCATTCTGTCATTGTATGTATGACACCATATATTTACGATACTGTATGTCTTATTTATAAGACCACAATGGATTATACCTAATTTGCGGAATTATATCAAGACCTTATCTATAACAATATCACTTGATTCCTTTGATAAATCATAAAATTCATTTCCAACCTGCACAACAGGTTTTGAATATTCATTGTGATTTATCATTATTACCTTGCCAACCTCATTTGTTGAAAGTTTAACCTCTGTATTAAGGTAAGCCTGTACAGCTTTTTCCAAAAACGGAAGTAAAAACTCTACATCAAATTTGACAATACCCTCACGCTCAAACATATGAATAACATCAAACGGACACAGTGCTGCTCTGTATACTCTGTCTGAAGTCATCGCATCATATGTGTCAGCTATTGCAACAATTCTTGCAAACGGTTCAATCTGTTCTCTTCTGTATCCTCCCGGATAGCCTGTACCGTCACATCTCTCATGATGACGCATTGCAACCTCTGCAACTCTCGGGTCTAAATTTTTGAGCCCCTTAAGAATATTATTTCCAAAAAGTACATGTGTCTTTACAACATTGTACTCAGGAAGTGTAAGTCTTCCGTTCTTCTGAATAATATTATCCGGAACCATCATCTTGCCTATGTCATGAAGAAGTCCTGACAGTGTAAGTATATCAAGTTCTTCTTTTGATATGTCAGGATACACTGTTCTTCCTATCATATTGCTGAGCATGGCAACATTTACACTGTGGACATATGTCACATCATCATAACCCCTCATGCATTGAAGCATGTCAAGAATATGAATACCGTTTCTTCCCTTATCTACAACATTTTCAACATCCTCAAGAATTGCCTTGCTGTCAATTTCTTCATTGTGCATAACAACTTTGTTAAATAAACTTTTAAGGTTATCAACACTGTCAATAAATGCACTGTGAAACTCCTCAAACTCTTTGCTCTCTTTTATCTGTCTCAGATAATTCTGCTGTTCTTCCTGAGTTCTTCTTTTTGGAGTTTCTACTATCTCTTTTGTCTCTTCTTCCTCTGAATCGTCCTCCAAAGGAATGCTTCCATCTTCCTCGTCAACCTTTATCCTTATCGCAAATATTCCATATTCTTTAAGCGATTTGATTATCTCCTCCGTAAGGACTGTGCCCTCCGGAATAACAAGTTTGTCGTCTGTTGTGTAAACATCATCAGCAACAACCATATTTTCAGCTGCTCTGGAAGTCAAAATACGCTTAGCTGCCATATAGCCTCCATTCTGCTTGCCGTCTTTATTTCAATTCATACCTTTGCAAGCCCTGTCAAATTATATTAAACATTTATTTCTGCCTTAACACCCAATATATCCTTGTTTGCCTCTAATATAGGATTCACGATATTTTCAAGAAATTCCGTAACCTGTGAAGCTGAACGTCCGACATACTTAGAAGGATCCATCGTCGCATTGAGTTCTTCAATTCCTACCGGGAACTTGTCATCATCAGCGATAAGTTCAAGAAGATTGTTTTCTTTTCCGTACTTCTTAACGTTTTCTCCGGCTTTCATAGAAAGTTTACGGATTTCTTCGTGAAGTTCCTGTCTGTTTCCACCAGCTTTAACTGAATCCATCATAATATTTTCTGTTGCCATAAACGGAAGTTCTGACATAAGACGTTTTTCAATAACTTTGTCATATACAACAAGTCCGTCAACTACATTGAGTACAAGGTCAAGAATACCGTCTGTTGCAAGGAATCCTTCCGGTACGCTTATTCTCTTGTTGGCAGAGTCATCAAGTGTTCTCTCAAACCACTGGCATGCTGATGTAAACATTGTATTTGTCACATCTGACATGACATATCTTGAAAGTGATGCTATACGCTCACTTCTCATAGGATTTCTCTTATATGCCATAGCTGATGAACCTATCTGATTCTTTTCAAATGGCTCCTCAATCTCTTTAAGATGCTGGAGAAGTCTTATATCATTTGAAAATTTATGTGCACTTGCCGCAATTCCCGCAAGTACATTTAAAACACGCGTATCAAGTTTACGTGAATATGTCTGTCCTGAAACAGGAAAACACTTTTCAAATCCCATTTTGTTTGCAATTATCTGATCTAACTTTTTAACTTTTTCCTCATCTCCGTCAAAAAGTTCCATGAAACTTGCCTGGGTTCCTGTTGTTCCTTTTGAGCCTAAAAGTTTCATTGTAGAAAGAACATATTCCACATCCTCAAGATCCATCACAAACTCCTGAAGCCAAAGTGACGCTCTCTTTCCTACTGTTGTAGGCTGTGCCGGCTGGAAATGTGTGAATGCAAGTGTCGGCTGGCTCTTATACTTGTCAGCAAATTTTGAAAGTTCATCAATAACATTGATAAGTTTCTTTCTCACAAGTTTAAGTCCTTCTGTCATTATGATAACATCTGTATTGTCACCTACATAACATGATGTAGCACCAAGATGGATGATACCTGCCGCATTAGGGCACTGAACTCCATATGCGTAAACATGTGACATAACATCATGGCGTACTTCTTTTTCTCTCTGCTTTGCCACATCATAATTTATATCATCGGCATGAGCTTTAAGTTCATCAATCTGCTCTTTTGTCACTGCCGGCTCTCCATGCTCATTTTTGAGTCCGAGTTCATTTTCTGCTTCTGCAAGCGCAATCCAAAGTTTTCTCCATGTCTTAAACTTTTTGTCAGGAGAAAAAATGTACTGCATCTCCTTACTTGCATATCTCTCTGAAAGCGGACTTGTGTATTTATCGTAACTCATATCTTCTATTCCTTTCTCTATAGTGCTTTTATACACTTTATTATTTTTCAAAATCTCCTCTTATATCCTCTTTAGGCGGTTCTACCGGATAGTTTCCTGAGAAACATGCATTACAATATCCCATATCTCCTGATATAAGCTCACTCAGTCTGTCAATGTCAAGATAACCGAGTGAATCTGCACCTATCATTTCGCATATCTGTTCCACTGAATGATTGTATGCTATAAGCTGGTCGCTTGACGGTACATCAGTTCCAAAGTAACAAGGATATAAAAACGGAGGTGAACTTATACGCACATGTACTTCCTTTGCCCCGGCATCCTTTATCATCTTTACGATTCTGGCACTTGTTGTTCCTCTTACGATAGAATCATCTATCATGACAACTCTCTTGCCCTTGACAACCTCTCTTAATGCGTTAAGCTTCACTCTTACGCTTGATTCTCTGGCTGACTGCTTCGGTTTGATGAATGTTCTGCCGACATAGCTGTTTTTTACAAATGCTACACCGTAAGGGATGCCTGATTCCATTGCAAATCCCATCGCTGCGGCATTTCCCGATTCGGGTACACCGACTACTATATCTGCATCTGCCGGATGCGTCTGAGCAAGTATTCTTCCCGCTGTAATTCTTGAGCTGTTTACTGAAATTCCGTCTATGTAACTGTCAGGTCTTGCAAAATAAATATACTCAAATATACATTTGGCTGTATTTTTTCCTGCAAGACTCATATCAGACTGAATACCATCCTGCGTAATGGTTACTATCTCTCCCGGTTTCACATCTCTTACGAACTCTGCTCCAACCGTGTCAAGTGCACACGATTCAGACGAAAGTACATAAGCATTGTCTCTCTTTCCTATACAGAGAGGTCTGAATCCAAATGGATCTCTCGCTCCGATAAGTTTTCTCGGGCTTGCAACAACAAGAGAATATGCACCTTTTAATTTGAGCATGGCATTCTTAACAGCTTCCTCAACCTTACCGACTTTCAATCTCTCTCTGGCTATGAGATATGCTATAACTTCCGAGTCTATACTCGTCTGGAAAATAGCTCCGTTCATCTCAAGTTCTCTCCTAAGTTCAACGGCATTTACAAGATTTCCGTTGTGTGCCATTGAAAGAGTACCCTTTATATAGTTTAAAACAAGCGGCTGTGTATTTTCAGCAACACTTGCACCTGCTGTCGAATAACGCACATGACCTACTCCGATGTCACCTGCCATCTTCTCAAGATTTTCAGCATTAAAGACTTCATTGACAAGTCCCATTCCTTTACATATGTTTGAATTTCTTGGTGGACCATCCGTTCTGCTTACCGCAATACCACAGCTTTCCTGTCCGCGATGCTGTAATGCAAATAATCCGTAATAGATAGATGACGCTACATCATTTCCATCAAGGTCATACATACCAAAAACTCCGCACTCTTCTCCGAGTTTAGGCTCCTCAATACCTCTCAGAAGACAACCTTTGCAATCACTCTTCTGACAGGACTTTTTTTCCCTGCAATAATTTGTTTCGTTATTCATTGTTTCCTCCGGCTCTGTATTTTAACGCAATTACCACAAATATAATTATATCAATTTTTTACAAAATCGCAAGTTAATCTTTAACCCTGTCATTTTCCGTCAGCTTTCTGCGTGTTCTCAATCTTTTGAATATCTGTCTGTTCCTTGACAGGTATTGCCTGCTCGGCAGGAATTATCCCTCTCATAAACTTCACCGTAAGTATTCTCTGCACCGAATCATCAATTCTTTGAGACTCTATCTCTCCTGAATTCACTGCATCAAGTATGGCATAATAAGCTTCCTCAAAATCCGTCGGCATAAGTATTATGTCTGCACCTGCCTCAAAAGCTCCAAGTGCCGCTTCTGCAGATGTATACCCGTCTGTTATCGATGCCATATCCATAGCGTCAGTGATAATAACTCCCTCAAAACCGAGTTCCTCTCTGAGTATTGTTTTCATGATAAGTTCAGACATACTTGCCGGCTGTGCCGTCTCCGTAACTCTGCTGACTGAAATATGCGAAACCATGACAAAATCCGCACCTGCTTTTATTCCCTCCTCAAAAGGCACAAAGTCAACCTTTCTAAGAGCCGCTATACTGCTGTCGATATTTACACTTTCGATATGGGTATCACCCTTTGAAGAACCCTGTCCCGGGAAGTGTTTCAGTGTTGCAGAAACATTTGTGGACTGTATTCCGTTTACAAATGCCTTGACCATGGATGCAACTTTTTCCGGGTCTGAGCCAAACGATCTTGAACCGATTTCCAAATTCAAATCACTTGTCTTAACATCGGCAACAGGTGCAAAATCAACATTAAATCCAAGTTTTTTTATGTCGTTTCCTATAGTCTCGCCCATATTTTTAACATATTCCGTATTTTGTTTGCTTCCAACCTCTTCCATTGACGGAAAGCTTGTCGTTTTCATATCGGGGTTTCCTGCAATTCTCGCAACATCACCGCCCTCTTCATCCACAGTTACAAAAAGAGGGACAGGCGCGTTATTCTGAAGTTTTTTAATAAGACTTTTTGTCTGCTTTCTCGCACCGATATTTCTCGAAAACATAATAACACCGCCAATGCTGTATTTTTTCACAGTCTCAGCCATCTTTTTTGAACATTTTTTCCACTCAAAATAACTGCCTTTTGAGCTGTCAAGCTGTTCAAGGTTCACCACAAATAACTGACCCACTTTTTCTTCAAGCGTCATGTTTCTCATATATTCGCTTGCTTTAACATACGCCTCCTCTTTGTCCATGCCTTCTTTTTCAACCGCCTTTTCGCTGGCAGCCGGAGACTTTGTTGTACTTTCTTTCTTATCTTTTCCTGAAATGGAACATCCTGTAAGAGACATAATGAGCAAAAGACTTATAGCAATCTTTAGAGCGCTGTTTCTTTTCTTTCTTAACATACATACCTCACTTTTACTTTATTTAGATTTTCACATACATAACAGTATAACATACACAACGGAAATATTTAATTACAATTTTCTAAAAATCCTCTATTTCTGCTTTTTCAAAAATTTTTTTGATTTTTGGAAACTGACCAAGCATTACCGCATATCATGTGATTGTAGATAATTTTTAAGCCGGTTATTTAAAAATCGGCAAATGGAGGATTTATGAGTGATTTAGCAGCAACAACATGTGGCGGATGCAGCAACGGAGATAACGGATGCAGCTGGATTATCATCCTGCTCTTACTCTGCTCTTGCAGCGGTAACGGAAATGGTTTCGGTTTTGGCAACAACGGATGTGGATGCGGTTCCGACAACGGATGTGGCTCAATCATCTGGATCTTACTTATTCTTTGCTGCTGCTGTGGCGGCGGTTTCTAAATGCCCGCAGCACTGCCATCTGCTGCCTCTTTGCAGCAATAACATAAGCTAAAATTTATAAATTGTAAGGGGGATGCCATCAGGCTCCCCCTTTTGTTTTCAAAATAAGAGCCATAAGTATCACATAAATTTTTCCTATGACTCTCATCCTCCTAATTATCTGCTTTTATTTTTTCTACACTTCTCGCATTTTCTGTCTATCTCATATATTGTATCTTTTTCTATAACCAATTCCGTATTATCGTCAATTATAATCCTTTTAACTTCATCACTTTTTTGGGTTTCATTGGACGTGTTATGATTCTCAAATGCCTTTATCTCATTCTTCTCTTTCCCGTAATAATAGCATTTTCCCATAATTTTTCTCCGTATATTACAGTTATCCACTATTATTTTATGTATTTAATTCTGATGTGTTTAAAACAATTCAAAATATTTTTTTACATTATACATTTTTGAGCTCATTGACATAAGAAGCATATCAAATACACATATTGCAGCCATAGTCTCTACCACTACAACTGCTCTCGGAACTATTATAGGGTCGTGACGTCCTTTTATCTGCACCTCAACATCCTCGCCCGAACGGTTCACTGTCTGCTGGCTTCTTGCAATAGACGGCGTAGGTTTTACTGCTGCTCTTAGTACGATATTGCTGCCGTCACTTATTCCGCCTAAAATTCCGCCTGCATTGTTCGTCTTTTTTGATACGTTCCCATCTTCCATGCAAAAAGAATCATTATTATCCGAACCATACATCGACGCAGCCTCAAATCCAGCTCCTATCTCAAATCCTTTCACTGCACCTATCGACATAACCGCTTTCGCAAGATTTGCGTCAAGTTTCTCAAAGACAGGCTCACCGACTCCCGTTGGCATGCCTGAAATAACGCACTCTATTATTCCTCCTACAGAATCCTGCTCATTCATTTTTTCTTCCAAAAGTTTTTCAGCTTTGTCAGATGCCTCCATATCAGGCATGTAGAGCGGACTTTTCATTATATTTTCAACCGATACATCTTTTGTATCAGCTTCTATCCCACCAATGACTTTACTGTACGCCATAACATTCACGCCAAGCTGTTTTAATGCCTCACAGGCTATTGCACCTGCTGCCACTCTTCCAATTGTCTCTCTTCCCGATGAACGTCCGCCGCCTCTATAATCTCTGAAACCGTATTTTTCATCAAATGTATAGTCTGCATGTCCCGGTCTGTAATAACCTGCTATCTCCGAATAATCTTTTGAACGCTGTGTCTTGTTGTATACTACCATTGAAATGGGTGTTCCCGTTGTTTTTCCTTCAAACACACCCGATTGAATCTCAACTATATCATCTTCTTTTCTCGGTGTTGAATATCTTGTCTGACCCGGTTTTCTTCTGTTTAAGTATTTCTGAATAACCTCTTCGCTTATCTCAAGACCTGCCGGACAACCGTCAACTACAACGCCTATCCCTTTTCCGTGTGACTCTCCCCATGTGGTTACTTTAAATATGTTCCCGATTGTTGAACCTGCTGCCATTCTTATTTCCCCTTCCTGAAATCAATAAACCTTTAGTTCTTTCCAAAGATTGTTGTAATACTCTTCGGCATCTTTCCCAAGATATGAAAATATCTTACATCTTTTTATAACATCATCAGATGGGAATATCGCATTTCTTTCTGCTTTTTCCTCATCATCAATCTGATTTAACACCGCTTCATTTGGCGTTGAATAATAAATGTATTCAAAATTTGTCATTGCCACATCTTCCCTGCACAAAAAGTCAAGGAACTTTATGGCACCGTCATAATTTTTACCGCTTTTTGGCATTACCCAGCTGTCCATCCATATATTTGAGCCCTCTTTCGGAACGACGTACTCAAGATTTTCATTATAATCCTGTGCAATACTCGCCTCTCCCGAATAAATAAGTCCCATGGCAGCCTGATTATTTGCCATATCGTCTCTTATCTCATCAACAAGATATGACTGCACTATGCTTTTCTGCATTTTAAGGTCATCAAGTGCTGTTTTCAGCTCATTTTTGTCTGTTGTATTTATTGAATATCCATGTCTTACAAGTGCCGGAATAAAACTGTCTCTTACACTGTTCTGCATAATAATATTGTTCTTATATTTTTTGTCAAACAGAGCATCCCAGCTGTCAGGGACATAGTCCATCATCTTTGTATTATACAATATTCCAACAGTTCCCCAGTAATAAGGTACTGTATACTCCTGCGTCCTATCAAAACTTTTTGACAGATTCCAATATTTTTTTCCGATATTTTTAATGTATTTCATTCTGCCATAATCAATCTTTTTTACTTCTTTTTCCTTTATCATCTTGTCAATCATATAATCAGAACAACAGATAAGGTCATAATCCACCGCACCGTTTTTATACTTGGTATACATTGCCTCAGGCGTCAGAAATTCTTCATATACAACCTTTATACCAGTCTCTTTCTCAAACTTGTCAAGCAATGTCTGGTCGATGTAATCACCGTAATTAAAAACCACTATCCTGTTTTTTGATGAAGTGCCTTTCTTCTTGCAGGATGTCATAAAAAACATAGATGATACAGTTATGCTTACAAACAATACTGCTGCCGTTATTCTCTTTATACTTTTTATCATGCTGCTGCCTCCTTCTTTTTCAAAGACATCGCACTTTTTCTGTTTATCACAAAAAGTACCAGCAGAACTATTATAAAAATAATCGTTGAAAGCGCATATATCTCTGTCTGAATACCTTTTCTGTACTCGGCATTTATCATTGTAGACATAGTGTGTATTCCCGGTGCTTTTGTAAAATATGTCACTGAGAAATCATCAAGTGACATCGTGAAAGCCAAAAGAAATCCTGACAATATACCGGGCATAATGTCAGGTATGACTACTTTCCACATAGCATAAAGCCTTGATGCACCAAGGTCAAGTGCTGCCTCATATGTGCTTATGTTAAGCTGCATTACTTTAGGCCAGACCGACAGGACAACATACGGTATTATCAATGTGATATGTGCTATCATCATAGTTGAAAAATTCAGTTCCGTAAATCTTGTAAATAACAGCATAAGTGCTATACCCGTAACTACGTCAGCATTTAACATAGGGATATTTGTAATTCCCATAACCGCTGAACGCATTTTCTTGCTCATCCCTATCATGCCTATGCACGCAACCGTTCCAAGTATCGTAGCTATAAATCCCGCTCCTGCCGCAAGCACTACTGTAGTATAAAGCGCACTCATTATTGTTTCATCATGAAAAAGCTCAATATATGCCGCAAATGAAAATCCTCCCCATACTGCCTTATTTTTTTCAGACGCATTAACAGAAGATACAATCAAAACTCCTATCGGAAGATAAAGCATTATGAGTATGACGGCAAGATAAATCTTTTGTAATACTTTCTTTCCCTTTACCATATGCTCTCCGACTCCTTTCCCTTATCAAATACCCTGTACACAACAATACTTATAAGAATGAGTACCATAAGCGACATAGACAGTCCCGAACCGGCATGTACATCGGCATAACCGGAGTTAAATGCCTGTTCTATTGCATTACCAATCAGATATATCTTTCCTCCGCCGAGCATATCCGCTATTACAAATTCACTCATTGAAGGAACTAAAACCATTGTTATTCCGCTGACAATTCCCGGCACACTAAGCGGAAGTATTATTTTTCTAAGTACAAGCATGTTTGTTGCACCAAGGTCTTTTGCCGCATTTATAACGTCCTTGTCTATCTTTACGACAGCGTTGTATATCGGAAGCACCATAAAAGGAAAATAATCATATGCCGTTCCAAAAATAATAGCCGCTTTGGTATTCATAAGATAAACTTTTGAAAGTCCGAGCATTGTAAGAAACTGATTTAAAAATCCATTGTTGAGCAATATAAGTCTCCACGCAAGCGTCCTAAGCATAAAGTTCATCCACATCGGCAAAATAAATATCATTACGATAAAACTGTTTTTGTCTGTTGAATATTTACTTAGAATAACCGCCAGCGGAAATGCCAGTAAGAGACAGACAATCGTGACTATAAGTGACATCTGAAAACTAAGTAAAAGCGGTTTAAAATTCACCGGAGCCGCAATAGCCGATACATACTTAAAAGTAAACTTTCCGTCAGAATTTGTAAACGCATTGTATATAATAAGACAAAGCGGAACAACGGTAAATAAAAGCATCCATATCAAATAAGGTCCTGCCAGAAGTTTTGAGCCAAGACTTTTTAATTTTCCCATGCAAGTCTCCCCCTTTCTATTCTTCAACAAGTACCTTTTCATCCTCGGATTCCGGTTTATTCATTATCTGTATATTGAATGGGTCAACCCACAATCCGACTTCTTTTCCAGGTTCTGCCATAACCGTGCTGTGAACCAGCCATTCAAAACCGCATGCTTCAATCTCCATCTCATAATGTACACCCTTAAAAATCGCTGATATAACTCTGCCGTTTATAATCCCTTTATCCTTTTCGGTTATAACTAAATCCTCGGGTCTGATAACAACATCAACAGGTTTATTTGTTCCAAATCCCTCATCAACACAGGCAAATTTTGTTCCTAATATATCTACAACCTTATCTTTCACCATTGTTGCAGCTATAATATTGCTCTCGCCTATAAAGTCCGCTACAAATGCATTCTGCGGCTCATTGTATATATCTTCCGGAGTTCCAATCTGCTGTATATATCCCTGATTCATAACCACAATCGTATCTGACATTGTAAGAGCTTCTTCCTGGTCATGTGTAACATAGATAAATGTAATTCCAAGTTCATTTTTCAGTCTTATAAGCTCATACTGCATATCCTGACGCATCTTTAAATCAAGCGCACCAAGCGGCTCATCTAAAAGCAGCACTTTCGGTTCATTTACTATGGCTCTCGCTATAGCTATTCTCTGCTGCTGTCCGCCTGAAAGCGAATCGGGCATACGCTTTTCAAAACCGTCAAGATTTACAAGTTTCAATGCGTATTTTATCTTATCTTTTATATATGATTTTGATTTATTTTTTATTTTAAGACCAAATGCTATATTTTCCTCTATATTCATATGGGTAAATAACGCATACTTCTGAAATACCGTATTTAGATTTCTCTCATTCGGAGGCATGGATGTGATGTCTTTTCCGTCAAAGATAACCTTGCCCTTATCTGGTGTCTCAAATCCACCTATTATCCTAAGTGTAGTAGTTTTCCCGCAGCCACTCGGTCCAAGAAGCGTGAGAAACCTGTTCTCATTCATGAATAAATTCATATCGTCAAGTATAACCTTGTCACCATATGATTTTGTTATTCCCACCAAATCAATCAATTTTTTTGCCATTTATTTTTCTCCAGTCTTAATCTACAATGTCTTTTTCATTTAGGAACAAATATACACCCAAAAATCTGTTCCACAAAAAATATACATAAATATTTATATTGTTGTCAACATATCTGCATAAAAAAAATTATATCTCATAAAATCAATTTAGAAAACACTTTAAAGGAGATTTATTTTGGAATTTTCAAATGAACATCAACGACGTCTGGCTATGCTTAAAGCCGCCCTTCCATATGTTCCTCCTCAAAACAAGAAGGCTATGGAAATAATTCTGCAGGCCGACAATCTTCTATGTCTTGCATCTGAAGTCGCATCAAATGACGATGACATGACGCTTCGTGCCGCACAAGCTGACACATCTGCCACTCCCGCAGTTTATGAAAAACTGCTTCTCAACATAAAAGACTACTGCACACCCGCCGAGTCTGAGATTGTACGCATGCTTTTAAATTTCCTGCATGCTGACGAGCTTTTCAAAAACTACAGGGATTTCACAAAAAATCACTATGCCATGCAGACAGAGGAATACAGCGAAAATGATAACCAGAATTTTATGATGGAATTTCTCATGTCACAGCTTTCTCCAAAGCAGCGCACAACCTTTGAGCAGGTAACCAATATAATGAATAACAAAACTAATAATAAAGGAGAAGAACAAGTATATGAATAACTGGAAAAACAACGAATCATTCATGCAGATGGAACCGGATAAACAACATATGGTAGAGCTCCTCGTCAATTCCCTTCACGGAAAAAATCTCAGTGAAGCTCTTCCTATATTGTCAAACTGGAAGGATAAACTCAGAAGTGAAAACATAACTTTTACGGCAAGTGAGGATAAACTTCTCACTGATATTTTTATAGAAATGCTGCCTCCAAAGCAAAAAAGCCAGTACGAATTTTTGCGCCCATTTCTCTAATAATACAAATTATAATGTTGAGTTCAAAAGGTATTCTGACCCTTGCATTAAATCATACAGCCATAAACATTTCACTGTACTCCTTAAAACTCAATTCTTTTACAGCGCGGGCATAACCTTTTGCAGCCGTTTTCGCCGCTTCTAAAGGCTGTGCCTGCATTATCTCCTTACAATGGCAGTAACCATTCTCCGACATTCTTTTGAAGGTTCTTTAAGGTCAGGAACGCAGATAACCGGTATTCCTGCCGCCTTTGCTGCCCTGATTCCGTTTTCACTGTCCTCCAGAACTAACGCCTTTCCCGGTGATACATTAAGTCTTTCACACGCACAGATAAATATATCAGGCTCAGGTTTTGAAACCATAACCTGTTCTCCCCCGATAATAACGTCAAAATATTCGTCAAGCCCCGCTTTTCCAAGATATCTGTTAACAAGCTCAGTCTTTGTAGACGAAGCGACACCGCACTTAATCTTATCAGCTTTCAGTTTTTCCAAAAGTTCCCTTATCTGTGGCTTAACAGACAATCCTATCGTATCTGATATTATAGCCATCCTCTCCTGTGCCTTACTGCCGCACTCTTCAAACGGATAGTCACTTCCAAACTCCGAGTACATAAAGTTTACAAGCTGCTTTCCTCCAAGTCCAAGCGTATTTGTATAGATGTCTCTTGTAAGAGTATAACCGTGTTCTTTCATCGCAACTGCAAGCTGCTCCATGAAAACCCTCTCAGTATCAAAAATAAGACCGTCCATATCAAAAATAACAGCCTTTTTTGACTTTACACTGTCAACTGCTTCAATCAAATCATTATATTCCTTAACCATAAAATCTCCCCTCACTTTCCATAATTTATCCCGCAGACACATATTGATAATCTCTATCAATAACCGCTGTTTTCCCTGTATTCTTTTGGAGTACATCCTATTGTATTTAAAAATACCCTGTTAAAATAGCTTATATTGTTAAATCCCGACAGATTTGCAATTTCTCCGATTTTCTTGTCCGTATCCTGTAACAATTTACAGCTTTGCAAAATCCTGTATCTCATAAGATATTGTATTGGTGACATTTTCATTGTCTGCTTGAACACACGGCTGAACTGTCCCTCGCTCATCGGAAGAATTTCAGCTAATTCAGCAAGAGTAATTTCATATGCATAATTTTCTTTTATGTATTTTATAACAGGTTCAAGTCTTTCCGAATATCTGCTTTCAATATCATCATCTTTATGGGCACGCATACCGTTTTTTGTCATAATGTCCCATATTGCGTATATCCTGCTTCTTATCATAAGTTCAAAAGGCTCAAGCTCATGCTCCGGACACTCATCTATCTCATGCAGATACCTTCTTATGTCTTTCTGCCACTCTTTAGCATAATCATCACATAATGGCATAAACTCAGGAAATATAAACTTATCATTTAATACAGGTCTTATATATTTCTTTGAAAAAATACTGTGTATATCCTCATTTAAAACCTGATAAGAAAAATCAACCGCATAAAAAGAACACACACCGTCGCACACACTTTTTGCCGTGTGAAGATAATTTGAGTTTATAAATACAATGTCTCCCGGAGTCATAACATACTCTCTGTTCTCTATGGTAAATAAAACTTTTCCCTCTGTAAGCACCAGAAATTCAAATTCCTGATGCCAATGAATATAAAAAATCACATCAGTTCCTGCTGGATACGTCAACTTATGAAGTCCTACCGGAAACTGTGCAGTACCGTGTTTTTCCTTTTCTTCATATTCTTTTTTTCTGCTCATTTTCAAATCCTCTTGAGATTATTTTCTGTTGCCGTTTAACTTAAATCAAAACAATCAGTTTTTTCTTGTGTTTTGTTCACTTTTCATATAGGCAGGTCTTATCCATCTTCCGCGTGCCCTTCTGTTTCTGAATGTATCCTGATTTCTGTTATATCCTGTCACACGAATATATTGAAACCTGCTTGCTTTTTTTAATGAACGATATATCTTCTTTAAACTTACCCAGTGGCGATTGTGAGAAGGATCTCCCGAATCAGCAAGAAATACTCTGTCATTATTCTTATTGTACGCAAATATCGTAACATAATGCCCCGGTGTGTGCTTCCAGTAGCATGCCGAGTCATAACTGCTTATAAGCACAATAGCACATTTTGAAGTTTCAATATCTCTTTTGAATGCAGAATATCTTTTAGGCTTTCTCTTTACACCGCAGTGTATTCCTGCTTTTCTCATTCCTTTGACCATGTATGGCCAGTCTATCGCACTTCCACCCCAATACCATGTATTTTTCTTTGCAAATCTATACATATCAACCGGTGAAGCCTTGTAATAAGAAGGTGTCACAGATGAATAAACATTTGCCATACAGCACAAACCGCAGCCAAACGCACCAAACATTCCGCCATCCATATACGTGTTTCCCCAATATCCGGACCAAGCTCTTTTTTCTTTCCACGACCTCGGTCCCTGCAAATAAGAATATATTTGTCTTGTATCAACTCTCTTTCTGACTTCCGGTTTTACCGTTGCTGCCGGTTTTCCTGACGGTCTGATAGCAGCTCCTGACGATACTTTATTCTCACCATCAGGCTTATGCGTAACTTTTATTTCATTCACATCAGAAGTTTTTCTTCCTGTTTTGTGTATTTTTCCCATTACTGATAATGTGGCACACACAACAATAATAATAATCACTAACGACGAAATAACATAAAATTTTTTCGCTTTTGCCGGATTTCTTCTCGCCCAGCTTTTAAATGTCCTCTTTATCTTTCGCATAAGTCTGTATAAATACGGTTTCTTTTTCTTTCTTCTGTAAGTCATGTAATCTTTCCTTTTCCTGTACCCTGATATTTTAAATATCATCCTCAACTTTAACAAGTAACAGTATAAAGCAAAATGCTTTCAGTTTCCATCAAATTTTTATGAAAGCGTATAGTTTTCTTTTTTTATACAAAAAAGAAATGGCAAAACTGCTGTTTTCATAACAATTTTACCATTTCCAAACCCAAAAATTATATTCCTAACTCCCTTTTTCCATTTTCCTACTATACTTTGATTTATTCGATGTCTTATTCAAAATATGTATGAGAGGCATTACAACAATGAATAAAACAACATACCCTTTTCCTAATACCCTTTTCCTAATACCCTTTTTCTTCTACCCTTTTTTTCTTCCTTGAAAATATTTTTCCCGACCATATTCTCAAAGGAGCCACCTCCCAAATCATTGCTCCAAAGTAATCAATGACTGTTTACGAGTTATATTTTACCCGTTTTCACCCAAAATGCAACACTTTTCACCAATTTAGGTCTGAAATGCAAACATTACGGTCTGAAATGCAATTTTTTGAAAAAAAAAGACATTTATGCTATACTTATTACCAAAATATGACTTTATAACTTTACAGCTATAAAATTTTAAATTTTTTATTATCGGGGGAATACAATGTTTACAGTTCTTATTTTAGAAGATGATACAGAGCAGCAGAAAGCAATCACAAAAATACTTGAAGAACATTATAATAAATGGATTCTCTATACAGCGGCTACATATAAGGAAGCCTGCAATCTTATTGAGACCAAAAATTTCGATTTGTTTCTGCTTGATATAGAACTTAACACAGCTTACATAGATGACCTTGACTGTGACGGACTTGATTTTGGAAAATATATAAGAAGCATAAAGAAATATACATATGCACCTATTGTATATCTTACTGCTCTTCCTGACAGAATATTTTTCGCCCTTCAGGAACTTCACTGCAGTTCATATCTGGTAAAACCATACACAGCGTACAAACTAATCGAAACGCTTGATTATATTATAGGTGAACAGACAGAAAAAGAAAAAGAAAAAATCACTTTAAAGGACAATAACGGCGTATATCTGCATGTCATTCTTGATGATATTGACTACATTGAATCCACAAGCAAGGAAACTGTCATATATACCCACGACAGTCACATAAAGCTTGCAAACATGACTATAAGTGAACTATTGGATGTATTCCCTGACAATTTTATACAGTGTCACAGGAAATATATTATCAATCTGCACCATTTTTACTCATACGATAAATCCACATTTATCATACAGGTTGGCAAACATTCCATACCTCTCGGAAGGAAACATAAAAAAATAATTGAAGAACGACTTCATCTTTAAATCATATGAGGAGATATATATGGAGACATACTTTTTAAATTTACTTACAGTTTTTATTCAATATATCTGTATGTTTGAACTTGCTTTCAAATACACAAAGCAAAGTATACTTAAATACAGATTAAAAATATTGGCAGCACTTCCCCTGATACTGCTTTCTGCAACTTTGCAGTTTTTTGCTGCCAATGACGTTTCCCGTCCGTTTATCAGCGTATGTTTTATGATTCTTTCTCTTTTATTTATATTTAGAAAACGAATAATCGAAACAGTCATTCTCTATACCATAACTTTTCTTCCTATATTATTGCTGAAAATTATAATGACACTTATATTAAATTTAAGTCCTTTTGACAGCACTCCAAAACTGTTATTTGATATTTTGACACTTATAATAACCATGTCAGCAATATTGCTTACAAACAGATTTTTTGACATGAACAGGTGGTACACTACTCTGATGTCGTTAAACAGTTATATAAAAACAGCCTGGGCATGTACATTTATAGCCGTACTCGCAATTCAAGTGGTTATATCTGCAAGACTTACATCTACGGCGGATTTAATTATTCTTTTTACTATGATTGTTTTCATTCTCTTTGTCAATTTTGACGGCATTCTGTTTCAAAAGGAATTTAACGATACAAAAAAAGAACTTGAATCATATGAGCACTACATGCCGATAGTTCAGGAACTTATAGATTATATCAGAATTCGCCAACATGATTTTGATAATTGTCTACAGGCGGTTCAGATGTTTCCTGTTATATATGAAGATTATGACTCTATCACAAAAGCACTTAATAGCTTTGAGAAACATGCGGAGATAGACCATACAAAACTTGAACTTTTAAAAATAAATCTGAAACTTGTCGCCGGATTTCTTATCAGTAAGTCCTCCGATGCCAAAGCCTTAGGTAAAAATGTTCAAATCAAAATAAAAAACTATAATCTATCAACTTCACTCCCTGAATACACATTGATAGAATTATACGGAATATTGATGGATAACGCTCTTGAAGCAATATCTGAGGGAGATACTGTTTTTATAGAAATAAATTCAAAAGACGGCAAAATAATATTTAACATCAGAAATAAAGGGCCAGTAATAACTCCTAAACTTCGCGAGTCAATATTCCAAAAGGGGTACTCAACGAAAAATGCTGACAGCCACAACCGTGGAATAGGACTTTACAAGTTGAAGAATACCGTAGATGAGAATAACGGCATAATAATTCTTGACAATGAAAAACATTCTAACGACAACTATATTTCATTTACAATTATAGTCTGAAACAGTGCATAAACTTATAATATATTATTTCCAATACCAAACAAAGGTTGTACCGTATTTACTAAAAACGATACAACCTTTATTTTTATAAGTATTTATATTAATTTAACATGACATCAGATTATTTGCCGGATAATCACAAATTATAATGTAATTTCAACACTTGTTGTTCCTGCCTGTGCACTTACTGTCTTTCCTTCTGCTGTAACAGTAAATGTCTTGTCTGTAGATGCATAAGAAACTGTTATAACATTTCCTTTGCGCTCCGCCTTAATATCTGTAAGTTTATTTGACTCGCTGTCATAAATTGTTGCCATAGCAGTCTTGCCGTCTTCAAGACCATAGATAACAGCGTCTGCTTTCTCAAGATAATCATATACTACTGTCATCTTATCTTCTGCATCAAAGTCACCATATGTAACAATGCTGTTTGGACGTGCAAGAATAGGTGTCTGGAAGTAGTCACACTGTCTCTTGTAATATTTTCCGCCTTCGTATGTCTCACCGCTCTGGATATCTGTCCATGTTCCGCAGTCAGGTACATAGAACTCTGCTATTCCCTCTTCATTCATAACAGGTACGATGCAGAGATTGTCACCGAGCATATACTGCTGGTCAAGATACTTACAAGCTGTGTCATCAGAGAATGCTACTATCATTGAACGCATCATAGGAACACCGACATTGTGTGTCTTGTTTGCCTGTGCCCAAAGATAAGGCATAAGTTTTCCTTTAAGTACTGTATAATGACGAAGTACGTCACATGCTTCTGTATCACCATCTTCATCATAAACCCAAGGTACTCTGTAAGATGTTGAGCCATGTAAACGGCTGTGTGTAGAAAGAAGTCCGAATGCACACCATCTCTTGTAAACATCAGCAGGTGCAGTAGCTTCAAATCCACCCATATCATGTGAGAAGAAACCAAAGCCTGATGAGCAAAGTGAAAGTCCGCCGCGAAGTGTCTCTGACATAGCCGAGTATTCTGCATAGCAGTCACCGCCCCAATGTACAGGGAATTTCTGTCCGCCTACTGTTGCACTTCTTGCAAAGAGACAAGCCTTGTCTTTTCCAAAGTAATCTTCAAGTGCTTCAAATACACATTTATTGTAAAGATATGTATAATAGTTATGCATCTTGATAGGATCCATGCCGTTATAGTATTTACACTTTGTAGGTATTCTCTCACCAAAATCTGTCTTGATGTTGTTTACTCCCATCTCAAAGAGTTTCTTAAGTAATCCCTTGAACCACTCGCATGCTTCAGGATTTGTGAAATCTACAATAGCCATACCAGGCTGCCACATGTCTGACTGGAATACGCTTCCGTCAAGATTTTTGATAAAGTAGCCCTTTTCTTTTCCGATATCGAAAAGTTTTGACTGCTGTCCGATATATGAGTTAATCCATACACAAACCTCAAGGCCTTTCTCATTGTGAAGCTTATCCAAAAGTCCCTTAGGATCCGGGAACATATCTTTATCCCACTCAAAGTTACACCACTCATATTCTTTCATCCAGAAACAGTCAAAGTGGAATACCTGAAGAGGAATCTTACGCTCTTTCATTCCGTCGATAAAGCTCATAACTGTTTTCTCATCATAACTTGTTGTAAATGATGTTGAAAGCCATAAACCGAATGTATATGCCGGTGGAAGTGCAGGTTTTCCGGTAAGTGTTGTATAGTTTTCAAGAACGTGCTCAAGGTTTTCTCCACCGATGATAAAGTATTCAAGTTCCTCACCCGGTACTGTAAATGTAACTTTTGATACAGTATCTGAGTTTACTTCAAATGAAACCTTATCTGAGCTGTTTACAAACACACCATAGCTCTTTGATGAAATGTAGAAAGGTACTGTCTTATAACTCTGGTCTGAACATGTACCACCGTCGCAGTTCCATGTTTCAACAGTCTGACCATTCTTTACAAATGGTGTAAATTTCTCACCAAATCCATAAATGCACTCACCGATATCTGTCTTTAACTGCTCTCTGAGATATGTTGTATGTGCATCCTGTGGATAATTGAAGAATTCATCATCTTCCTGAAGATTCATGCGTGCATTTGCTGTGAACTGGCTCTCAGAAATGATAGATGTTGCTCTCCATGCACCTCCTGTAAGATGTCTTTCTTTATAATAGAACTGAACTTCCCAGTCATCACCAATCTTTATCTCAACTCTTGTATCTCCTGAAGTAAGTGTAACCTTATCTTCTGTTCTCTCGATAACAGGTGTGTAACCTGTATCCTCATTGAGTTCATAACGAGGAATATTGTCAAGTCCTCCTCTGTAATGGTCAATATGAACTTTAATGATATTTTCAGAAGTAGAGCTGTATGTAATCTCAAGGTTTGGTCCGCCAAGAGTCATACCTCTGTTCATAACTGTATAAGGTGTTGCAAGAACCTTAATAGAATTTTCTGTAGTTTCAACTTTGTATGCCTGTGAAGCATAGTTTACATTGTAACCTTTTTTGCTTAACCAAAATCCGTCTGCTACTTTCATTAGAAATCTCCTTTCTTTAAAACGGCAATGCACAACATACAATAATATATAATGCATGCCATAAAATGTTTTCTCATTTAATCAACTTGATTACATTATATAAACATATTTCTGCTTAGTCTATAATTATTAGTGCGATTTTTAACACTATTATGATATCATCCATCGATTCAGTTACAGCAGCACAAAATCAGTCACTTTAAGTATGTCTGATGCAGGTATAAACATTTTTCTGAGTTTAGTTGTTTTATTTAAGTGCTTTTTTGAGTTTATCCACATTAGAATTCATAAGTTCTATATATGAAACACCTTCTTCAAACTGTTTCCTTGTAACTGTATGACATGTATTAAATACCTCTACAGCGGCACCTGTTTTTTTTGCTATCTTCTCTGCCGAACCTGAGGGTGTAATCTCATTTTTAAATATGACAGGGAGCTTTTCTTCTCTTATCCTCTTTTCCAAATACGATACAGTCTGCTTCTTTGGTGCCTGATACTTCGTACATACCGGATATGTTGCACTATATACAAGACCTATATCATCAAAAAGATATTTTAAAGAAAATCTGTCAGCAAATACAACATGCTTTGTATTTCCGTTTTCAACAACTTCCCTGAATTCATAATCTAACTGTTCCAGTTTTTTATTGTATTCATCAGCATTGCTGCCGTAATATTCTGCATTTTCCTTATCATACTCTGATAATTTATCTTTTATGATATTTACTATTTTTTCGGCACATGAAGGTGCAGTCCACAAATGTTCATCATAATTATAAGAGTCAGAAGCTGTGGCACTGTCATCTTTATTATCATCCTGCTCATTTAATGCACTTAATATCTCTGATGCATTTTCCATCATCGATATTTTCTTTATATTCTTCGCCTCATCCTTTTTGACATTAAACAAATCGTCAATCCATTTTTCTGACTCTCCCCCATTATAGATAAGTACGTCTGCTTTTAATATCTCAGACATTGTTGTCGAATCGGGGTTAAATGAATGCATGTCCTCTCCTGTCGGAGTTATCAGTGAAAGATTTACCTTATCACCTGCAATGCTTTTTACAAAATCATAATACGGAAAAATAGTTGTAACAACATTCAGCTTTTCTGAAGTCTGTACCTCTGTTTTTTCATTCTTTTTCTTACAGCCGCTCATCATGCATATACTTATACACAACACCAGACATAAAACAAATATTTTCTTTAATTTCATAGCTGTCCTCATTTCAATCTTATATAAATATGACTTATATGCCATAAAAGCAGCAGGACAAAATCCCCGCTGCTTTTTATTTTAAATTTTTATTAGATAAGTTTCCAAACTGTTCCTTCTCTTGTATCTTTTATCTCAATACCTTTTGCAAGAAGTTCATCTCTTATGGCATCTGCCTTAGCAAAATCCTTAGCTTTTCGTGCCTCGTTTCTCTTTGCTATCATACCTTCAACCATAACCTTAATTTCATCATCGGCAGCTTTTGTCTCCTGCTCCTTTAACAAGTCAAGTGAGAGCACCTGGTCAAAATCTTCTACTAAAGCTCTCTTTGTAGCATCATTTGTATCTGCTTTTAATACATCATAGAGAACTGTAATTGCCTGTGAAGTATTGAGATCATTTCCCATTGCCTGTGCAAATTTATCCTGATAGTTCTCAAATACATCCTTATCAACTTCCCCTTCCTTAGAAAGAGACGTTGTTTTTTTGACAAGCTTTTCATATGCAGTCTTTACATTGTCCATTACATCGTAACTGAACAAAAGCGGCTTACGGTAGTGTGACTGTAAGCAGAACATTCTGTAAACAAGCGGATTATAACCTTTTTCTTCCAATAAAGATACAGTTAAAAACTCGCCCTTTGATTTGCTCATTTTTCCTGTCTTATCATTCAGGTGCTGTACATGGAACCAGTAGTTACACCACTTATGACCTGTATATGCTTCACTCTGTGCTATCTCATTTGTGTGATGTGGGAAAATATTGTCTACACCGCCGCAATGTATGTCGAGCTGTTCACCGAGATGTTTCATACTTATGCATGAGCACTCTATATGCCATCCCGGATAACCGACACCCCATGGACTTTCCCACTTTAACTCCTGTGAATCAAACTTTGATTTTGTAAACCAAAGTACGAAATCAGTTTTATTTTTTTTGTTGTCATCCTCTTCTACATCATCGCGGACACCTACCTGAAGTTCTTCTTCATTCTGATTTGACAATACATAGTATTCTTTGAGCTTAGATGTGTCAAAATATACATTTCCGCCTGCCACATAAGCATAACCCTTTTCTAATAGAACCTCTATCATATGGATGAACTCCGGAATACAATTTGTTGCCGGCTCAACAACATCAGGTGTCTTTATGTTTAACTTTTCACAGTCACTGAAAAAAGCGTCCCTGTAAAACTTGGCAATTTCCATAACTGTCTTGTGCTCTCTCTTGGCACCTTTAAGCATCTTATCCTCACCGCTGTCAGCGTCACTTGTAAGATGACCTACATCAGTAATATTCATAACCCTTTTTACATCGTATCCTGCATAGCGGAGATATTTTTCAAGTATATCTTCCTCAATGTAACTTCTCAGATTTCCAATATGAGCAAAATGATATACAGTAGGACCACATGTATACATTTTTATCTTTCCCGGCTCATTTGGCACGAACTTATCAACCTTTTTTGTTAATGTATTATAAATATTGATGTCTCTCACCTATAGACCTCCATTCAATTATTATTATCATATTATGATTTTACTAAATTTGACTGCTTTTATCAAGCACCGTTTAAACAGTTCTGAAATCACACTAAATGCTCAAATTTGTTCAAAAAATATCTGCCTCAAATTATTCTAAGTGTTTGTTCGCCTTGAAAAATTCTCTTGTCTCTTTTGCAACTACTCCGCTTAACACAAATAATGCTATCATATTAGGCAGCGCCATAAGTCCATTAAATATATCTGCTATTACCCATACTGCACTTACTGTCATGTAAGGTCCAATAAAGACTGCAAGTATATATATCCATCTGAACACTTTTACTTTCTTCATGTTTCCGCCTGTAAGGTACTCAAGACAGCGCTCACTGTAATAATCCCAGCCAAGTATTGTCGTAAATGCGAAAAATACAAGACACAACATCAATATAAATGCTGATAATTCTGCCGGGAACGGTAAACCGTTTTTGAAGGCATATGTTGTAACCTGTACACCCTCAAGGCCATCAACTTTCCATGCTCCCGTAAGGACAATTGAAAGACCTGTCATTGTACATATTACAATAGTGTCAATAAATGTTCCTGTCATGCTTACAAGACCCTGTCTTACAGGTTCATGTGTCTGTGCTGCCGCTGCTGCAATAGGTGCACTTCCAAGACCTGCTTCATTAGAGAAAATTCCCCTGGCAACACCCTTCTGCATCGCAACGAGCATACTTCCCGTAATACCGCCTGCAACCGCCTGTGGATTAAATGCCGCTTTTACAATGATAACTACTGCTTCCGGAATCTTTGTGATATTACATACAACAAGTGTCAAAGCAAATACAAAATATATTATTGCCATAAACGGCACTATTATCTGACTTACACTTGCAATTCTCTTAATTCCTCCAATAAGAACTGCTCCAACACAAAAAGCAAGTATCAGTGAAGCAATAACCACAGTCCATGAATATGTACCTATACCCGGAATCGATACCGTGTGTACTTTGTCCGGGTCAAAAAAATTCTGAATTGCACTTGAAATTCCGTTTACCTGACTAAATGTTCCTATACCGAACAGTCCTACACAGACACCGAAAAATGCAAATATCTTTGCCAGCCACTTAAATTTTTCTCCCATTCCAAGCTCTATATAATAGAATGGGCCTCCGAGACTATGATTTTTTTTGTCAACAATACGATATTTTACCGCAAGAAATCCCTCTGAATATTTTGTTGCCATTCCAAAGAAAGCCGTAATAACCATCCAAAAAAGTGCTCCGGGACCTCCTGCACAGACAGCTGTAGCTACACCAACTATATTTCCTGTTCCTATTGTCGCACTAAGTGCCGTACAAAGTGCGGCAAAGCTTGAAATTTCTCCTTTTCCACCCTCTTCATTTCTTACCATCCACTTCAAGGCAAGTGGAAGTCTGCAAAGCTGCAGCCCTTTTAGACGCAATGTCAGCAAAATTCCTCCAGCCAAAATGATAACCATAAGAGGTACTCCCCAGACAAAGTTATCAATATTTGTCAAAATCCTGTTAATATTATCCCACATAGTTTTCTCCTTTTGTACACAATTTAACTTTTTTACACACAAATTAAATTATACGCAAAAAGACTGTATCAGGCAAGAAAAAAATCCGAAAGGCTTAACTCTCACGCCATACAAAAACTATTATTTCCGTCAAAACTGCCGCTGCAACCGGTTCCATCCATATGCCTGTTATTCCCCAAATCATCGGCATTATAAAAAGAAAGGCCGGTGTATATACAATCGCTTCCGTATATATTATGGCTGCCGCCTTTCTGTGTTTCTTCCTGCCGTTCATTATTGTTATGTCAAGCCTGTTTAGTCCGTAAAAAAACAATGACAAACCTGTAATGCGCAGTCCTCGCACAAAATCTTTATAATTTTCACTGCTCAGAGAAAATACCTTATGGAATGACGGTGCGAAAACAAATAACAGAAGTGTTATCACTATGGATGTAAATATTACAAGTCTGGTGACCACACCTTTTATCTGCGCTTCTTTCTCTTTCATATCATTCTTTACTGCACACATACTAAAAAGTGGCTGTGCTCCATCTGCTATCCCCGTAAGCATACTCTGTGCCGGAAATGCCAGATATGAAATAACCGCATAACATGCCACGGTTTTACTTCCTCCATATGAAAGGCACTGATAATTTGTAAGCACAAGCACCCATGTCGGAAGAAGCGATATTCCAAATGAAGCTATTCCTCCAAATAAAATTTTTCTAATATAAATAAATGAACTTTTTTTGTATGCATCTTCAAATTCTGTCTGTTTTGCATAACCATCCGCTCTTGTCACACCATGCACTTCATACGATTTTTTCAACACTCCTGATTTTATTATGCTCACCAACGCTATAATACTTGTAATCACTTGTGAGAGTATAGTTCCAAGTGCTGCACCTTTTATCCCCAGCTGCAAAATAACAACAAATATCGTGTTAAACATTATATTTGAACAAACTCCGATTATGGTAGCAGCCATTGCCTGAATCGGCATATTCAGATTTCTTACAATCGGTACAAGACCGGCACCAAACAATTGCAAAATTGCTGCCGCTGATATTACCCTTGTGTACTCTGTTGCAAGAGTGTACACCCTTCCACCTGCTCCAAGTATTTTCATAAGATATGGTGCTGTCAATTCAAAGAAAATACCATATAAAATGCCAATACACGCTAAAAAGACAAAAGCGTTTTTTAAAAATTCTTTTGCCTCTTTTTCCTGTTTTTTACCATGTGAAGAAACATAACATATTCCGCTTCCGACACCTATCCCAATTCCGCTTGATATGATAAACGCCGGAACAGGCCACGCAATATTTATTGCCGCAAGCCCGTCCTCTCCTATATTTCTTCCTATAAATAAACCGTCTATTATAGTATTAAGTCCGCTTATGACCATACAAAACATCGCCGGTATGCAGTTCCAAAATACTTCTTTTCTTATACTTTTCATCTTATTACATTTTCCGTTTCCGTATCAAAAAAACGGATTTTTGATTCATCGAATCCGAAATGATACTCCAAATCTTCTATAAAATCTCCACTTCCCTCAATACGTATTGTAACATTATTAAAAGTATTTTCAACTTTTTCACCATTTTCTTCCTGCTCACTTGATTCAAGATGCAGATACGAAACTGCTCCGTCAGGCTCATATACTCTTAATCTCGCTTTAAGACCGCTTTGGAACATATCGTCATCCATTCCCCTGACCTGTAAAAATATATCCTCCGGTCTTATTCCGACATATATTTCTTTATCAAAATACCCTCTTCTTCTCAAAAGTTCTGCGTTTTTTTCTGATAATTTGTAACTGCCGAGTCCGGCAATCCCAAGATATACATCTCTTTTTTGCTGTACAACTTTTGCTTTCCACACATTCATCTGGGGAGTTCCAATAAACTGTGCCACAAAAAGATTTGCAGGATTGTTGTAAAGTTCTCTCGGTGCCGCTATCTGCTGTATTTTTCCGTTGTTTAACACGACAATCTTTGTTCCAAGTGTCATTGCCTCTGTCTGGTCATGCGTAACATACACAAATGTCGCATCTGAATGTTCATAAAGTTTTTTTATTTCCATACGCATCTGTGTTCTTAACTTTGCATCAAGGTTTGACAGTGGTTCATCCATAAGAAACACCTTTGGAGTTCTTATAAGTGCTTTTCCTATTGCAACTCTCTGTTTCTGTCCACCTGAAAGCTGTCCCGGCTTTCTATCCAAAACTGCTTCAAGACCAAGTGTTTTTGCAACTCTGTTTACATTTTTCTTTATCTCTTTTTTTGGTGTTCTCTTTATTTTCATACTGTATGCTATATTGTCGTAGACAGACATATGCGGATAAAGAGCATAGTTTTGAAAAACCATTGCTATATCACCGTTTGTTGCCATCTTTTTATCAAGTGTCTTTCCATCTATATATATATTGCCTGCCGTTGCCTTTTCAAGACCTGCTATCATTCTTAATACTGTCGATTTCCCGCATCCTGAAGGTCCGACAAAAACGACAAACTCATTATCTTCAATCTGTAAATTAAAATTTTCTACAGCAAAATTTCCACTGTCGTATTTCTTTTCTATTCCATCCATCAATAACTCTGCCATATTTCCCTGCTTTCTGCTGTCTATAAAATTATTTTTATCTTAAAACATCTATTTTTTCCCAGTTGTAAATCAACTGGGAAACATCATCCAATATTAAATCTGCATTTTTATTTAGTTCTTCTTCTCCATCAACACCACTGAGCACACCTACAGCCAATGCCCCACCATTTTTGGCAAACTGCATATCTGTATTTGTATCTCCTACCACCATTATCTCATCGGAATTTATTCCGAATTTACTTTTAAAATCTTCTATTATATCAATCTGAGGTTTTGGTCTTAACCTGCCATCATCCGAACCGAGATATGAAAAAAACGGCATTATTCCGAGACTGTCAAGACATTTTATTGCTGTCTGCTTCGTATCGGCAGTAGCAAGACCTACAATTATGTTTTTGTCTGAAAGCCAATTAAATAATTTAGGGAGATTAGCAGTAGGAACAATATTTGCAGTGCTTTTAGTCACCTCATTAAAATAAAGTTTTTCAAGCTGTTTTGAATATTCATGAAGCCTGTCTTCATCAGCATTTATCCCAAAAGCTTTTAAAACTGCATTTGTCATATCGCAATAAGTCATTGCGGCTATGCTTTTTCCAATAGCAGATTCTGCCTTCAAAACATTCTTTTTATCAGCATCTATGCCAATTTCATTTAAAAAACCGGGAACAACATTCTTAGTTGCCTCATTCCACAACTCATCAAACTTCAAAAGCGTGCCATCCTTATCAAATAAAATTCCCTTAATCACTGCATTTCTCCTTAAATATAATCTTATTTTTCTATTTAGATTAGTTAGATACAGAAGCCATTGCATCTTCTGCTGTCTTCTGTGCCTCGTCAAGTGCATCTTTGGCAGACACTCCCTCTATTTCAACTTTGTCAGCTGCAACTTTAAGTGCATCATAAATCTTTCCGCCTGTAGGGTCAGTTGGAAGTACTGAACCATGTGAAGCCTGCTGAAGCGGTACAAGTGCCTGCGGATTTTTCTTTGTGTAATCCTTAAATTCTTTTACATCCTGTGTAGATTTTCTAACTGCTACATATCCTGTTTCCATAGACCACTTAGCCTGATTTTCAGGTGTTGTAAAATATTTCATAAATTCATAAGCACCCTTCTTTTCCGCATCTGAAGAATTTTTAAGCATAACAAGATTCTTAGCTTCTGCTGCCGGTGCTGACGCATTGTTTCCAAATCCCGGCTGCTCCATAGCACCTACAATACTAAAATCAAGGTCTGCCTGGTCACCTGATGAACCTGTATAACCGCCTGCTTTATTCTGTAAAACATCATCAATTGTTGTGTACCAGTATTCCCAGCCCTGTCCTCCTGAATGGATTTTCATTATCTTGTCATCATGAATCCACTTTTTAAAGCTGTCCCATACTTCAACCCATGCATCGCTGTTTATACATACAGTCTTTCCGTCATCGCTAAACATGCTTCCACCGTTGCTTAATACAGCATCAACAAGATTATCCTTGCCCCACATAGGCTCCCACCCTGTCATATCCTTATTTTTCTCTTTAACTTTCTTTGCCGCATCAGCGAGATCCTGCCATGTTTTTATGCTTGCCGGCTCAATTCCGGCATTCTTAAAAGCTTTTTTATTGTAATATAATACCTGTGTTGTTCCGTATGCAGGTATGGCAAATGTCTTTCCGTCGTCATCGACACCCTGATTTAAAAATACTTCAAGATAATCATCTTTATTAAAATCAAAATCGTCCTTTGTATATGTGCTTATATCTTCAAGTACATTTTTCTGGTCAAGTGTTCTTGAACTGTTCACATCTAAAAGTGCAATATCCGGTGCCGTACCACCTGCTATACCTGCCTGTACTTTCTGATACGTTTCATCATAGTCAGCCTGAGTAACACATTTTACTTCATAATCAGACTGGGATTTATTAAATTCTTTAACAATATCTGCTACAACATTTACTGCTGTCTTTCCGCCTGAATACCAAAATTCAACTTCTACAGGTCCGTTACTCTTTGAATCTCCTGTCGCTTTTGTTGCTGATTTAGAACTCGTTCCACATCCTGAAATAAGTCCAACCGTCATACTCATCATCAACGCCATACATAATAATTTCTTTCTCACAATAATCCTCCTAAAATTTTCCATTTTTGTATTGCATACTAACAACTAATGCCACGGATTGATTCATTGCTGTGCAATTTTCGCAATCCTGCATTATATTTACAGACGCCCGTTTATCCCTTGACCCCCGTATCACCGCCAATGCCGTTAATAAACCATTTCTGCGTAAAAGCAAACATAATTAAAAGCGGTACAACTATAACAGCACTTGCAGCCATTACTTTCGGCCATTCCGTACCATAAGCTCCTCCTTCTATAAAGAAACTGCGAAGCCCCTGTGATACAAAACTTATATTTTTATCATTAGTTATAAGTGATGGCCACATATAACTGTTATACATTGTAATAAAACTCATAAGACCAAATGTTATAAATGACGATTTGGTCATAGGCATAACCACTTTCCACAAAATCTTCATGTGTCCTGCCCCATCCATTTTTGCCGCTTCTATAAGCGGTTTAGGCACCTGCATAAATGCTTGTCTCAACAAAAATATTCCAAATATATTTATCGTATCTGATATTATCAATCCCGTATAACTGTTTAAAAGTCCGAGTTTAGCAAGTATTATGTAACTTGGTATATATGTTGCTGCCGCTGGAAGCATATATGTTCCCATAACTATAGCAAACAATACCTTTCTTCCCCTGAAACTCATAAATACCATCGCATATGCAAGCATAGCCCCCGTTACTATCTGTATTGCAACTACCGCAATGCTTACAAACAAACTGTTTCCAATATATTTAACCATCGGCGAAGCCGTAAAAATACTTACAAAATTGCCCCATTGTGCCTTTGCAGGCAGTAATTTGGATACGTCCATCACTTCTGCCTTAGTTTTCAATGCACTCAGTATCATCCATATAAAAGGAAATACAGTAAATATCCCCGCTATAATAAGAACAAACATTTTCCCAAATGCTTTTCCGAAATTTCCAAAGACTTCAATGCTTTTTTCTAATGCTGCATTTCTCTCTGATGCACCGTCTTTGTCTGTTTTTGTAATTGATGAATACGTTTTTTTTGTACCAAAACCCGTATATTTATTTTCATTTACTATATTTTGCTGCATCTTTCTCTCACTTTCTAAAGTCTCATTTACGATTTTTTACTCCACAATCTGCATCAATAATGAACCCATTTTTTAGAAATAATAAACTGAACTACTGACAGCAATACAGTTATCGCTATAAGAACTATTGCTACTGCTGTTGCCTGTCCCATATCGTATTCCTCAAATCCAAGCTGATAATACATATAAAGAAGTGTTCTTGTAGAACCTGACGGACCTCCCTGTGTAAGTATCTGAATCTGATCATACGCCTGAAGTGAATTTACCATTGTCACTATTAAAAGAAAAAATGTTGTCGGCGATATACAGGGAAGTGTGACATCCCTAAAACGCTGCCACGCATTTGCACCGTCAAGTCCATTTGCTTCATAAAGTTCAGATGGTACTTTTTCAAGTGCAGATAAATAAAATATCATTGCATATCCCAGACTTTTCCAAACCGTAACTATTATTACCGACAAAAGTGCCGTCTGAGAACTGTTTATCCACTGCAATGCCGGCAGATGAAAGAACTTCAACACTGCATTTGCCAAACCGCTGTCAGGATTAAATATCCATGTCCAAACAATTGACACCGCAACAGTAGGTGTTATCCACGGCGAAAAAAGAATAAACTTAAAAAATCCGCTTCCTTTAAATGCCTTTCTAAGAAGGAGTGCAAGCAAAAGACCTCCCGCTATAGTCGGAAACAATGTTCCTACGCTGAACCATACTGTCGTTCCAAGTGCCTCATAAAATCTGCTGTCTTTAAATAATTTGATAAAATTATCAAAAAAAACAAAATTGTATGTAGGTGACATATAATCCCAATCCGTGAAGCTTATGTATAATGACTTCAAAATAGGATATATCCAAAACACCATAAGCGGTATAAATGCCGGAAGTACAAAAAGCCATACACTTCCTATTTTCCTTAATTTGCTGTTACTGCTAAACATTAAACTCTCTCCATTTCTCTAATCTATTTTGTTCAAATTTATTATGATTTTTCAGCTTTTATTCACCTTTCCAAACTTTCACGGCTTCACCAAATGTCTTTAACTTTGATTTTTTTCTTCCGTGAAATACCGGATTTACATAACCCAAAAATCCATAGTCTTTTGATGTTACCTCAAATCTTTTCCACTCCCATTCCATCGTGTGCCAATTTGTAATAACATCTGCCATATATGTCCGTTCATCCCTTTTTTCAAGTCCAATTTCTTTTTTTATCCCATTTTCTATAAGAAACAATTCAGGAACTATGTCTTTTCCGTATGTTTCCTCATTTATCTTTATTGTCACACTTGCAACAAGATTATTTTCAAATTCAGATTCGCTGCTTATCTCTATCCTGTCACCGGGAAGATACTCATTATTTTCATAAATAAAATAAGTTTCCATTGTGATATATCTGGTAACTATGACATGTCCTTTTGAAACTGCCTTTAACAGATTAGAAGGTGTCATTCCATCCATATATACCAATGTTGCAGGGTCTCCCGGCACACTCGGCTCATCTGCCCCCTCGTACCTTTCGTCTATGAGATTATGTGAGTCACTTCCTCCCAGTCCGAAAACCCTAAATCCATGCTGCAACAAAAAATCTATAAATGATATTGCATTTTCGTTTGCCGATTTTGCATATTCATATGTAGGATCATTTATTATCTCCATAAATCTTAAATTTTTTAATTTAAGATTGTAATATGTCCATTTCCATATATGCAGGAATGGATGGTTTATGCTCCAAAGCCATTCCTTTTCATCAGCTTCCCTGATTGTGTATTCAACTTCCTGGCTTATTCTTTCCTCACCGTCATGTTTTAAAATATGAGTAAGTCTGCCCGGCGTTCCAACACACCCAAATATATTGAAATGTCCCAAACTTGTTGTAATCTCAACCCCCGGTAAAACCATAATCTTTGTATCAGGCCATCCGGTATGCAAAACATTATGTTCTGTCGGGACATAAAAATCCATTCCCATTTTTTCCGCTTTTTTCATAGCATTTCTCGTTGTCTCTTTTCCGTCAGACAATCTTGTATGCGTATGAAAATCTCCCTTATACCACCTGCTGTCTCTGTTGTAATTTCTGTCAAAATCAAATTTTTCATTCCCTATCCAGCATTGTTCTCCCACCGGCTCTTTTACCGAAGATATATCATCAGAAACAGTCAGTTTAACATCGAAACTGTTTTCGCCAAGACGCTGCATAACGTATTCTCTAAACGCACATATAACAAATTTCCATCTGCCCGTCGGAATCTCTCCCGCCGTCCCTCCGGCAGTAGTATGCATTCCATCACGTCCTATAATAAGTGTTCTCGGACCATAGCCGATTTGTCTGCACATTCTAAATCTGCCATTGCTGTCCTTTACTATTATGTAACAAAGTAATGCATACTCTTTTGGAATATTTATTTTTATGTTCATATTTTCTATATGAGAATTGACTTCTACTGTTTTTTCCTGCCATATACTCCCATCTTTTTGGATATGATATGTTAAAGTTTCCATTATGCTCCTCGCTAACCTTGTATAATCAACTGTTTCAATGTATTGTTACTATCCACACCTGCTGTATGTCTGTCAACAATGTATGTCCTTTCCTTTGACACAAACAAATCTTAACAGGCTAATGTAAAATTCATAACCATCTAACTGAAAAGTTTTTGTAAAAGACTGTAAAATATTTGTCATTGTCTCCAAAAAGCCATGCATCTTCTAAGTACAAGGTACAATATATGTGGTATAATTAGATAACTTAAAATTTTAACTAAAACAATAAAAGAGGTGTAACATGGAAAACAGCAAAAAATACCTGAAAATGCTCTCACAGAAATATCCTACAAAGCAGGCTGTGAGCAGCGAAATTATAAATTTAAGTGCTATCTGCAACCTTCCAAAAGGTACTGAACATTTTATGAGCGATATTCATGGCGAATATGAAGCTTTCTGCCACATTTTAAATAATTGCTCAGGTGTTATACATGAAAAAGTTGATTTATTGTTTCGTGACACACTCAGCAGCGTTGAACGCCGTGAGATATGCACACTTATTTATTACCCCAAAGAAAAACTTGAAATGCTCCATAAAGAGCACGAACTCCCCGAAGAATGGTACCGCATGATGCTCGGCAACCTTATTGAAATTGCCAAACTCCTCTCTTCAAAATACACACGCTCAAAAGTAAGAAAAGCCATGCCAAAAGAGTTTGCTTATATTATAGATGAGCTTCTGCATGTACAGAAAGATGAGGATGACAATCAGGTTCGTTATCACAAAGTAATTCTTGATACAATATTAAATATCAATAATGGTGACGAATTTATTATTGCACTTGCAAATCTTATAAAAAGGCTTGCCGTAGACCATCTCCACATTGTCGGTGATATATTTGACCGAGGTCCATGTGCTGATATGATTCTTGATTTACTTATGGAACATCATTCTCTCGATATTGAATGGGGTAACCATGATATATTGTGGATGGGTGCAGCATGCGGAAATAAAGCATCAATAGCCAATGTAATAAGAAACAATCTAAAATATAATAATACAAGAATTCTCGAAAACGGATATGGAATAAGTCTTAGAAACCTTGCCCTTTTCGGAGAAAAGACATATAAGGACAAAGAGCCTATGGACGCAGCCCTAAAAGCAATATCTGTTATTTTGTTTAAACTTGAAGAGCAGATAATAAAACGTCATCCCGAATATGAAATGAATGAAAGACTTCTTCTCTCAAAAATAAATTTGGAAGATTTTACTATTTCTATTTCAAATAACGATAATAAAAATAAATTTATTTACAAATTATCCGATATTGACCTCCCTACCGTCAATCCCGACAATCCTTTGGAACTTACCGAGCAGGAAAATGCACTGATGGACGAACTTCAGGCAGCTTTTATCGGAAGCACCCGTTTACAAAAACATATTAAATTTTTATATGAAAAAGGCAGCATGTACAAAATTTTCAACAGCAACCTTTTATATCATGGCTGTGTTCCTCTTGATGAATATGGAAACTTTGACGGAATCACACTTGACGGTATTGTATATCAGGGCAAAAAATATCTTGATTATGCCGATAAAATGGCAAGACTTGCTTACCTTGACAACGATAACCAAAATGCCCTCGATTTTATGTGGTTTTTATGGGCTGGACATAAATCTCCGCTTTGCGGCCGTGTCATAAAAACTTTTGAAAGAAGTATGATAAAAGACGAAAAAACATGGCATGAGCCGACAAATCCATATTACCGTTTTTATCATGATGAAAAGACCTGCAACATGATACTTCACGAATTCGGTCTTTTCTCACCCGAATCACATATTATAAACGGACATACCCCTGTCAAGACAATCGAAGGAGAATCGCCTATAAGAGCAAACGGAAAACTTCTTGTTATAGATGGCGGTTTCAGTAAAGCATATCATGAAACAACCGGAATTGCCGGATACACCCTTATATTCAACTCACATGGAATGAGAATAAAAGCACATCATCCTTTTGAAAGTGTATATAAAGCACTTAGAGACAATAAAGATATTGATTCCGAATCTGAAATCGTTTACACAGCAAACCCAAGAATACTTGTCAAAGATACCGAAAACGGCAAAAAGATACATGATGAAATTGAAGATCTCAAGACGCTTTTAGAGAGTGATATTGTGAATTAAAAGCCGGTGTTCTTCATTGTCGGGAAGTATTTTGATGTACACTTTAAAAAAGGTCCTGCCATATGGCAAGACCTTATTCATTTACACATTCTTCAGATTATCTTTGAAACAGTCATCGTTTTGAGTATTCCCTAAGATACTTTGCAATCTCTTCCCTGTTCAATTTATATTTCATTGCTATCTGATTCTCTATTTGACTTTCAGACATACCTAAATCCTTTAGTATTCCTATAGCTCCGATAATTCTCCCATTTTTTTCGCCAATTTCAATGCCACGCTTTTCCCCCCGTGCCTCACCTGCTTTTTCACCTTTCCTATACTGTTCTTCTCTCTCAAGCCTCATATGTTCTTCTTCGTCATATTCAAATATTGTCATAGAAATCACCTCCGCCTTATTTTTTATAAAAAATTCTTTTAATATTCCCTCTTCTATACATTCATCTACCGACTTCCTGACTGCTTCTTCATATGTCATGCCTTGTTTATGATAGAATCTTGTCTTGTCTACATACTTTATATATCCATCAAGTTCCGGACACCTTCTTTTCAACTCTTCATTGAAATTTGGATTTACATTATACTGCGTTACCATAAGTTCCAATTCCGGTTTTTCGTTTTTACATTTATATGCATTTGACAATTTTAAAATTTGATTTTCCGGCTGCTCAGCACTTCCATAATATAATGTTACAAAGTGTGGTGTCGGTATCTCCTGTATGTATTCTGAATACAAATTTAATTCATGCTCCGCTATATATTTTTCATATTCATTTGCCACATATATAAGTGTTCTAAGCGGCATATTCGGGTTAAAAGTTGTCTGAAACTCTGTCAACAGCATATTAAAATGTAAAATTATTGCATTATCATTTTTTCTCCCTATATAAATTGCACTATTTAATGTAACAATTTCTAATTCATCAGGATCTGTGTAATCAGTTTTCATAATGCTATTATACAAGGATAGCGATTCTTTCTTTCCTGAAAAAAGTTTATATGCAACACCATCTTTATGATTTCTGTAAATTCCTTTATTTTTTTCTCTGTTATGTGCTTTTGTTTTCTTCTCCTCATTATTTGTCATAAGCATTCTCCTTTCGTCTATGCGGATAATAACATGAAAATCCTACTCCATATCATTCTCCGCTTATTCTATTGTCGTATACCGGTTATATAAGCAAAGAATCTTTATGAAATCAGATTTTATGAACATGTGTATCTCACATTCAGATAATAAGAGTATTTGCTTAAATATATATTAACATGATATTTTTGGGGACGCAATATTGTTTTTATTCTTTATTCCATCTGCATTTACAAAAATTACAAATTATATTACTATATTTCACACCTAAAGTATAAGCTATAACAAAAACCGCTACGAAATACATGAAAAAATCATATATTCCGAAGCGGTTTTTAATCCTTACTATTTATTTTACAAATATTAAAAAGTAAAATAATTTTATTCCAGCATCAAGATACTACTGTAAAAGTGATAAAATACCCTGTGTAGAGTTCTTTGCCTGTGCAAGCATAGACTGACCTGCCTGAGAAAGGATATTACTGCTGCTGTAATTAACCATCTCCTCTGCCATATCTGTATCACGAATACGAGATTCCGCTGTCTGAGTATTTTCAGATGCAGTATCAAGGTTCTGAATAGTATGCTCAAGTCTGTTCTGAACAGCGCCCATCTTAGCACGCTCTGTTGATACCTTCTGAATAGCCATATCATATGCATTAATTGCCATAGAAGCTGATGACTGCTTTGTTACTTCAAGGGCATCACCCTCTTTGCCTTCCTTATTCTGAACTATGTCAAGATCAGATGCTTTCATTGAATTGATTCCAAGCTGCATTTCCTGACCTGCATTTGCACCAATCTGAAGACGAACTGCCTCTTTTCCTACTGCAGCTTCTTTACTCTCGACCATAGCCTGTGACGTGATTGTAAGTGTATCACCTGCTTTAAGATGATCTGCATTTGAAATTGTAATAACTGTATCATCACCTGACTTATTCTTAATATTGATTGTAAGATTATTTTTATCATCAACCTTTGAAGCTATGCTAAATGAATCACTGGCACTGCTTCCAAAAAGGTCTGTAATATTTATAGGTGAAGACTCTGTATTAAGGCTATCAAGCTTTGCCTTTGCACTATCAACTTTTGCCTGATATTCTGCTTTTTTGGCATCAGACGGATTAGTTAATCCATTTAAATCTGTTTTTGCTTTTTCATAATCTACTATAGCTGATGTAAGTTCAGTATTTCCCAAAATATCACTTACATCCTGAAGTTGTGAAAGCTGTGCTTCATTAGTCTTATTTGTAATTTCAACGCCTGCAAGTGCTTTTATATTTGTATCAAGAGCACCCGTTATCTCATCAGCTGCATCTTTTAATGTTTTTGTAGTATCCAGTCCTGCACTTTTTACTGCTGCTATTGCAGTTGCATTATCAGCCCCTATTCCTGCTGCAATTATTGTATCAGTTGTTTTTAATCCAACCGGAAGTTTAGTTGTAGCATCTGTTGAAAACAGATTTGTAAGTGCTGTTTTTGCAGCTGTTATCTCATCTGAAGTACCTGCTCCATCTGCAACACCATCCTTAACAAGTGCATCTTTGTAATTTTTGATAGCATTTGTCAAATCTTCTTTTGTAACACCATCTTTTAAGAAAGTAGCTCCTGTTGTTGTATTGGTATTTGTCTTAGCAAGTGCCATAATATTATCAACAGTTTTTTCAATTGAGTCATTGTTTTTCTCAACTGCTGTATTTGAATTATTTACATCAGTCTGCTTTGATGTGATTGCTGTTTTAACGGCATCAGCAGCTGACTTGATATTTTCTGCTGTTGAGCCATTTGCATTGTAACCTGTATTTGTCACGCTCTGCGCCGCTGCCTGCAAAACAGGATCTAAAGTTACAGGAGTTCCTCCTGTTACAATACTATTAATCTTTGTCATCATATCATCAGATAACTTTTGCTGTCCTTTTACTGACTGTCCTGCTGAAAAGTCCTTATTAACTTCAAGTCTGATTACATCTGTAATTCCTGACTTTGCTGAACCGTCTGTTGTAACTGTTGCAGACACAAGGCTGTTTCCAAAGCTTGCATCTGTCTTGATTGAGCCGGCTTTTTCCGATACGCCACCTGTTCTTGAACCGTCAAGAAGCTTCTTTGTGTTGAACTCTGTTGTGTTTGCGATACGGTCAACTTCCTGTGTAAGCTGGTCGATCTCGTTCTGAATCTGAGTTCTGTCGTCGTCTGTTGCTGTATCGTTTGATGCCTGTACCGCAAGCTCTCTCATTCTCTGAAGAATACTGTGTGTCTCTGTTAATGCACCTTCTGCTGTCTGTATCATTGAGATACCATCCTGTGCATTTGAAGAAGCCTTATTTAAGCCTCTTATCTGTCCTCTCATCTTTTCAGAAATTGCAAGTCCTGCTGCATCATCAGCGGCTCTGTTGATTCTGTAACCTGATGATAATTTCTCTGTTGATTTTGAGAGTGAATTTGTTGTGATTCCTAACATTCTGTTAGCGTTCATAGCTGACATATTGTGCTGTACTACCATAATATTTTACCTCCATGTCTTTCATTTCTTACGCCAAAATCCTTTTATTAGACGCATTTTCTTTTAGTTTTCATTGTTTCAGCCGGAATTTTTCTACAGATTTTTAATTTACATCTTCTTCCTTTTCAATTAATGAACATTTCTCTTCATCGAAGAATTATCCCTCGCTTTTAGCTTGGTCAAATATTATCTTTCATTCCTGACTGTATTTTCCGGCATCGAAATATAGTGGCTGTAATACATTTCTGCTTTCGATGCCGCTATATAATAAAACCGCTGCCTAGGTTCAGCTGTTTATTATCTCTGTCACTTTCGTTTTTGTGTTAATGTTTTGTTTTTTTCCTGTACTTTTCAGGATGTTCTTTTTCCTCGTAATATGTTGGAAATTTAGCTGCAAGCTCTTTGTCTTTCATATATTTTTTGATAGCCTTGCTTCTGACTATCTTTACTTCTTTTGGAGCATCAATCATAATTCTGTGATGATTTCCTGTTCCTCCTAAAAAGATAATCTTTACATTGTCTCCAACCATGAGATACTCTTCGTTTTCTACCGAAAGTCTTAACATTCACATTACCTCCTTGTATTTTTTGTCCGGCATTCATTTAAAATGCTATTCAATATCCATTTTTTATTTTTAATTGTTTTCTATTTGTTGCTGATTACACAAAACATGCAAACAATAACGTTTCATAGACTGAATAAAAATAAAATTTAACGGAATATTATAAAACAAAAACTGCTATCTCCTTGCCTTGTAAATGAAAATGTAACAGAATAGTCATTGTGTTACATTTTTTTGCGAAATTGTATAAAAACACGCTTTAAACTTTGTGGTTAAACAGATAATGAATTTTGAAATATAATGAAATTTTTTTGAAATTATCCGAAAATGATTTGAGAAAAGATTTTTGAGAAAACTAAATGACAAACTACGACTATATATAGAAATTTTTAGATGACAAATAGACACAAGATTTTATTTGTGTCTCCATGATAGAATTTTTATTTTTAGATTTTCTTAATTGTATATAATCACAGCAATACATTTTAAATGTATTATAAATTGACAAGGCTAAAAACTTCGTCTTTATCATCCTGGTCTATCCCAAGATACCTTGTAGTTATTTTATATGATGAATGATTATAAATGCTTGTAAGAAGTGCTGGTGATACACCATTTTTCCATGCATGATACCCAAATGTTTTTCTAAGCGAATGACAGCTTACATTATGGCTAATCAAACATTTTCCTGCTGCGTCAGATATTATCCGAAATGCTTGTATCCTGCTAATAGGCTTACACTCAGACTTTTGACCAAGAAAAATAAACTGTTCCATCACTTCACACAATTTTACTTTTTTTGCAAAAATATCTTTTAAGAAGGATGCCAACGCTTCTTTTAAATTGTTGTTGATAAAAATAGTTGTTTTTTTGCCTGTCTTTTGCTCTTTGACATCAATATGAGATTTAAAAGACAATAAATTTTCATTGTAAACATCTTTCCAGCGAAGCTTTAAAATATCAGAAATTCGCAAAGCCGTGTTAAGTCCACATACAATGAGAAGATAATTTCTTTTATTAGGTTTTACTTCACAGTAGTATTTTTTTAACTTATCTACTTCTATAATGTCACGAATAGGCTGAGTGAGTTTCATTTCTATAAAACCATCCTTTCAATTTTTTGAATAAATTTTAAAAAAAGCTAAAGTTTCCAATTTGACTGCCGATAAATAAAGTGTAATAAAAAATGTAACACAATGACTATTGTGTTACATTTTTTATTTTCAATAATTATACATTATTTTCTACTCTTTAAAATATTTATAATGATTTATGATAAATAATGAAGCTTATAAGACGCTTTTAGAAAGTGATATTGTGAATTAGGAGTTAATTTTTTTATTGTCGTGAAGTTCTCTTGATGTATCAATTTAAAAAGGTCCTGCCATATGGCAAGACATTATTCATTCGTAAAAATACTGGTTTATTTAGCTGTATGCCCTCCATTTATAATCTTTCCTGCTACCACAGCTATCACAATAGTTACCGCCATATCAGGCAATGTATTTCCCACAGGTATATCCACCGTCATAAGATAACGATAAAGTATAAATCCTATCACCCATATAACAGCATTTGTTATATCAGCTTTCTTACTGCTTTTATCTGATTTTAATATAAAATAGTCTGCTATCTGTATAGCAATCATAGGTGCAAATGCTGTTCCCGTAAGTATCTCTGCTATCGACAAACCTGCACCAAACCAGATAAGTCCATTGTGAACCACCCATTGTCTTAAGCCAATGGGCTTCCTGCTTCATCGACCTCGTAACCTACTATCTCCACAGGCGTTAATTTGGGCAGTCCCTGCCCTATATATTTCTTTATGCTATTTGTCTTAATCCTTCTGTCAGTATATTTTTCGCTGCATTGATATCCCTGTCAAATTCTCTGAAACTATCACTTGGTTTTCGCTGATAATCTCATGTGAAACTTTATGTAGATAATCTTTTCTTATATTCCTTATTTTCTCATGGCATAATGC
>NZ_DBLYGC010000019.1:0-71305 GCF_056818865.1 Butyribacter sp. | reverse complement strand
GCGCGAGGCGAACAATTTCGATGAGCCTTGAGGCTCAAGCAGGAAAAAGCCCCTTATAGGGGCAGAGCAAACCACCGGCTAAGCCGGTGGTTATGATTGTTATAGGTAGTGACCGTCCATGAGACGGAAAGTTTATATCAATTTCTGCGTTAAAAAGCCACAGCGAAAATAATTCTACTTTGATATTTCTTGACATGATATAAAAAAAGAATATAATAATTGGTAGAACCAATTTAGAATGATTAAATTATTCTAAACAAACTAAGAAAAAATAAAAAGGAGAAATGATGAAGTATTTAAAACAGTTTCTTATTATTATCGCAATTTCAATGATAGGAGAGATTTTGAAGTACCTGCTTCCGCTTCCTGTTCCTGCCAGCATTTATGGTATGGTTATACTTTTTGTGGGTCTTATGACAGGGATTATAAAACTTGAGAGTGTCAGAGAAGCAGGAAAATTTTTGATTGCGACAATGCCTGTTATGTTTATACCTGCAGGAGTGGGACTTATGTCATCCTGGGGAGCGTTAAAACCTGTTCTTATTCCTGTGAGTATAATAACAATTGCGTGTGTATTCACGGTTATGGGTGTCAGCGGAGTGGTGACTCAGTTCCTTATACGATTAAAAAAACAGATGAAGGAGGCTCATTATGAGCATTAAATTAAATGAATTTTTTGAAATATCAGCATTTGCCGGAGTAACTTTAAGCCTTTTGGCATATGCATTTGGAATGTTTTTGAAAAGGAAAACACATCTTAGCATATTTAATCCGCTGTTGGTGTCTATAGCAGTTACTATTGTTGTTCTTGTTATCGCTGATGTCGACTACGACACATATAATAAAGGTGCAGTATATTTAAGCTGGTTTCTCACACCGGCTACAGTCTGTCTTGCCATTCCATTATATGAGCAGATAGAGCTGTTAAAAAAACATTGGAAAGCAGTTCTGACCGGCATTTTGTCCGGTGTTTTGACAAGTCTTTTGACTGTATTTGTTTTGTCAAAGTTGATGTCATTATCTCATAAGGAATATGTTACAATGCTACCTAAGTCTATCACAACAGCAATAGGTATGGGAGTTTCTGAGGAGCTTGGAGGTTATGTTACTATTACAGTTGCTGTAATTATCGTAACAGGAGTTCTTGGAAATATATTAGCTGAGTTTTTATGTAAGATTTTCAGGATAACTGAGCCAATTGCAAAGGGGCTTGCGATAGGTTCAGCGTCGCATGCCATAGGAACGGCAAAGGCAATGGAGATGGGAGAGATTGAGGGGGCAATGAGCAGTTTATCAATTGCCGTAGCCGGAATTATAACTGTTGTCGGAGCTTCAATCTTTGCCAATTTTATATAAAAATTTTTGATTTAAAAAAATGGAAGTGGCTTTGTGCCTGCGGGTCAAAGTCTGTGGTTTGGGAAAGGAGTGAATTACTATGATAATAACTATCGGAAGAGAATGTGGATGTAGGGGAGATTCTGTAGGAAAAGCACTTGCCAAAAAATTTAATATACCTTTTTATGATAAGAATGCTATAAAGGAGCTTGCAAAAAAGAGTGGGGCATATGATAAATACCCGAATTTTTTTGCTGAAAAGCCGGTTAATTCGCTTATTTATTCTATTGCTATTGAAGAGAATGTTGCTACGCATGATACGCCGGAAAAAGCTTTTGACATGCTGCTTGACGAGGAAAATTTTGTTGTTATTGGAAGAGCGTCCAATGTTGCATTTAGTGATAAAAAGGATGTTATAAGGCTTTTTATCAGCGGTGAACGTAAACAGAGGATTGAATACATCAGGAAAAAACATGATATATCTGAACGAAAAGCGGAAAGACTTGTAGCGGAGACGGATGAGAGAAGATCAAGTTATCAGAATTTTTATACAGGTACGGATTGGGGATATTCAGAAAACTATGACCTTTGTCTGGATGTTACAAAGCTTGGAGTTGATGGGGTTGTTGCAATGGTAGAATTATATGCAGAGAGGATGGGGTATGGAAAATTCAAATAAGCAGGAATATAAAAAAGTGATAGAATATATCTGTCAGCTTTTAAATGATAATTCTTTAAAGGCAGGGGACAGACTGCCGGCAGAGAGAAGTATAGCCCAGACACTTTCCATAAGCAGAAATTCAATAAGAGAAGCCCTTAGTGCACTAAACGGAATGGGAATTATTGAAAGAAGGCAGGGGTCTGGCAATTATATTTCAAAAAATTCCGTTGCAGCAATAAAAGATATGATACATATAATGCTTGCAATTGACAGTACCACAAAAGAGGATATTTGTTCATTCAGAAGATATATGGATAAAATGGTATGTATGGCAATAGCAGACAAAGGGATAAATGAAAACCAGAAAGTAAAGATGCAGATACTTGTTGAAAAAATGGAACTTGCCGGGAGTGCTGATATAGCAGATTTAGATGAAAGTTTTCACAGAAATCTTATGCTGGCAACTGAAAATTCTTTTTGGATATCAATAATGGATGCGGTTATTGGAGTGTATAGGGAATGGATTGAAAAAGTTTTTGAAGAGACAGATGCAGATGATTATGACAGATTATTGAAATGTCATTCACTTATATTGAGCGGTATTTTGGAAAATAAACAGGATTTGTGCATGTATGCTATTGACAGGCATTATGATATTATAGATAAACTTCTGAAAAATAAGCGGGACTGAAATGTAAAAGAAATAATTTGAAAATTAAAATAAGATATTGGGTTCAAAATAATAGTATATCGAAAACGGCTGTAATCTGATTTGATTATAGCTGTTTTTTTACGTTTAGATTTGATTAAAATAGTTTTTGAAATTGTGAAATTTGTGAAAAATATGTGAAAGAGCTGGTATTTGTTTATTAAATATTAAAATAATTGATGAAACATTTAATAACTTATGGTAAAATATTTTATATATATGTTATAAAAATGGCAGATTATTGTTCAAAATGTACATAATCTGATGCTGATACGACATTGTTGTACCAGTTATATTAAAAAGAAGGAGAAAAGATATGAGCACAGCAAAAATCAGTCTTGTGAATGTGAGTAAGAGTTATTTTTCTGAAAACGAAGTGACACAGGCTCTTCACAAGATAAATCTGGACTTTTATTTTGGTGAGTTTGCAGCTATTACGGGAGAGAGCGGAGGCGGTAAATCAACGCTTTTAAATGTAATAGGCGGTATGGACAACTATGATGAAGGTGAAATGTATGTAGATGGCGAAGCTACATTCCAATATGACGAGAGTGAGTGGGAGGAATACAGAAGAAAGAAGATTGGCTATATATTTCAGGATTACAGTCTTATAGGCCATTACACGGTTGTTGACAATATAGTATGCGGTCTGCTTGCTATGGGAAAAGATAGGATTGAGGCAGAGAGTCTGGCGGAAATATATATTGAGAAAGTTGGACTAAAAGGATTTGAAACTCATCCTGCAAATGAACTTTCGAGTGGTCAGAAACAGAGGCTTTCTATTGCAAGAGCATTGGCTAAACAAACCGGTGTTATTATAGCAGATGAACCTACGGGCAACCTTGACAGTGAGACAGGTCTTTCTATTATAAAGCTTTTGAAAGAAATATCAAAAGAATGTCTTGTGATAATGGTCACCCATAATTATTCCCAGGCGGAGCCTTATGTGACAAGAAAAATAAGACTTCACGAGGGTATGATAATCTCAGATGTGAAAGTTGGAGAAGAAAAGCAGACAGTTGATATTACGGACAGTGATGATATCACAGAAGAATACAATGATAAAAAAGAAGTTTCGGCAAATGAAAAAAAAGCCCACTCAAATAAAAATATTGATTTTAAATATGCATCTTTTTTTGCAAGATTAAATTTAAAGACGCAGCGTGCAAAAGCTATATTGTTCACATTTTTCCTATTTATAATAAGTACGGTTTCTTTTGTGCTTATCGGTGAAATCTGTGTGAAAAGTGATGATATTTTTACGAAGGACTATGAAGATTCAGCCTTTGCCAGAAAAGATGACAAGAGAATTGTCGTAAAGAAAAAAAACGGTAAAAATATAACATCTACAGATATAGATAAGATAAAAAAAGTAAGATATGTCAATCATGTAGATTCGTGCGATTATGCGAATGATATAAATTATTATATATTTCAAGATGTAGATTATGAGATAAAATACGGACAAAGAATAGAAGAACGTGAGATGACAGGCTCAGGAAGTGTTTCATTCACAAACCATGATAAGTTTATGTCATCAGTTGACTGCATTGATAAGTCGGATTTGAAAAAGGGAACACTTCCAAAAGAAAGAAATGATATAGTGCTATATTCAGAAGACGAGAGCATTATAGGAAAAACATATAAATGTTATTTTTCGGCTGCTAATATATGGGATGCAAATGACTATTGTATGGCAGAAGTTACAGTGACCGGTATATTAAAAGACGAGACAAAACAGGTTTATTTTTCTAAAGAATTGTGCAATATGTTGTCAATGAAATTAGATTCGGGAGAGTTCAGGCTGCTTTATGAGTATGATCATTCAATGGGAGACTATAAAGTAAAACGTCTTCTAATACCTATCATAAATAATGATTTGAAAGGAAATGAGGTGCAGCTCTCAAAAAATCTTGGTGAAGATGGTCCTGCTTCCGGGGAGTATACGTTAAGATTTCAGCAGCTTGATGAAAATGGAGATGAAGAGGGCAGATATGTTGAACAACAGATAGATATTCTTGAACAGAAAAGCGATAGCAGCAGAAATTTTATAGAGGTAAGCAGCGAATTATACAATAAATATTATAAGGCAGAATGCAGGCAGTCGTCTGTTTATATCGATAGTTATGCAAAGACAGATAAAGTTATGAAAAAACTTAATAAAATGGGATATTATGCAATAAGTACATACAGAGCCGGAGCAACTATAGATAATGAGACAAAGGCTAACCAGCGTCTTGTTATAATGGGAATTTGCGTAGCAGGTCTTTTAGTAATGTTTATAGCTGAGTTTTTCATTTTGAGGGCAATGATGTCAATAAAGATAAAAGAATATCTTGTTCTTAAATTTATCGGAATGAAAATAAGCATATTACGAATGATAAGTTATATTGAAATGGGAATATACTGCGGTATAGCTGTGATTATCACATTTATATTGATGGCTGTACTTAGAATGTGCGGTATTGACTTCATTACGGATATAGCATGGTATTATACATTTGTCGGTTATCTTTGCTTTATTTTATACAACGCTTTTGTATGCTTTATGACAGTAACCGGATTTAATCATTTACTAAAGGGGAGGCTTCGTCAATGATTCGTGTAAATAACTTAGAAAAATATTATAATAAAGGAAAAAAGAGCGAACAGCACGTTCTGAACGATGTAAACCTTGAGTTTGGAAATACCGGGCTTGTTTGTATTCTTGGAGAGAGTGGTTCCGGAAAGACAACATTATTAAATACAATAGGAGGACTTGATGATTTTTCGGGAGGTTCTGTCGAGATAAACGGAAAGAAAATAACAGGCTATTCGCCTAAAATAATAGATGCGATAAGAAATGAACATTTTGGTTATATTTTTCAGAATTATTATATACTTCAGGAATATAGTGTTGAATATAATGTAAAGCTTGCGCTAAACAGATATAATCTCACGGAGCAGGAAAAAGATGAACGAACAGATTATATACTTGATATGTTAGGCATACTCAAATATAAGAAAAAGCTTGTATCGAGATTGTCCGGCGGTCAGCAGCAGAGGGTATCTATTGCCAGGGCACTTGTAAAAGCACCTGATATAATTCTTGCTGATGAGCCTACGGGAAACCTTGACGAAGAAAACACATTAAAAACAATGATGATACTAAAAAGTATATCAAAGGAATGTCTTGTAATTGTTGTTACACATGAAAAACGTATAGCTAAATTTTTTGCAGACAGGATAATAAAGGTTTGTGACGGAAAAATTATAAGTGATGCGCCTAATAATGCTACAGCATATCAGAGAAGTGATGATGCGAATATTTATCTTAAAGAATACGAGAAAGAGACAATAAACAGTCAATATGCGGATTTTAAGCTTTATCGTGGACAGGATGCGACTCCGGAAAAACTTATGCTTAATTTCGTGTGGAAAGATGAAAAGTTATACATACAAAATCTGATGCCCAACGATATTGTGATAGCAAATGACGAGAACGGTATCCGGATACTTGACGAGGAAAGACCGTCTCTTGATATTAAGGATGTTGAAAATTTTGAATATAATCTGACAAGACTTGATGAAAAGAAAAATGTCAGACTGCCGCTTAGGGAAGTATGGAATATGGCTAAGGCAAATATATCGGTACTTGGAAAGAAACAGGGTTTTATAGCAATAATACTTCTTGCATCGGCGATTCTGCTTTCAATAACAACAGCCAAATTTGTTAATGATAAGACGATTGATGAAAAGAGTATTGTGTCTACAGATTCACATTATGTACAGCTCGATTTCAAAAATATTTCTGTATTTGATTATGATGATCAGGTCAAGATACTGGATTTTGCAAAGCAGTATATGACCGACAAAGAATATGGAGATATATTTTGTGTGCCTTCTGCAAATATGTATCTTAAGGGTAAGGTGTTTAGACAATTAAGGGAGCTTGGACAGAATCTTTCAGGTTTTTCATATGTGTCATATGAACATCTCGACAAAAAAGATATTCTGTATGGAAGAATGCCTAAAAAGAGAAATGAGGTAGTGATTGACAAGCAGGTAATTGACAGAATGACTGAGAAAAAAAGTGCAGTGACTTTAATGTATTCGGGATACAAGTCATATATCGGCGTAAAAATCAGTGACAGCTCTGATTCAAAAATATTAAGAGTAGTAGGTATAAGTGATACAAGTGAGCCTACTGTCTACTGCAACCAGAATGTGCTGTTAGGTTTTTCGGAGAATTCATATAAGCTTGAAAGTGTTGATGAATTTAAGGAAGAAAATGTTAAGGGATATGAAAATCTCTCTCTTAGAGACAATGAAGTGCTTCTAAGAAAGGGATTTGCAGAAAGCGAGGGTTATGAAGTCGGGGATACAATAGAAATCGGTGATGATATAGAAACACATTATACGATTGTTGGAACTTTTCCTGATAGTCTTGATATTGATTATGTATTTTCCGATAAGGGATGTGAGAACATCAAGTGCCTTATGGTGTATGATAACAGGTCATGTCTTATCTATACGGATAATATACAAAAGACAAAAAAGTATTATAAGAAAACAGGCGCCGAACAGCTCGATGTATTTGCACCGTCTATGACAGTACCGCATGATGACGAAATAAAAAAATATATCGAGGAAAATTCAAATGATTCGTTTACGGGAAATCTTATAACAGTTGTTGCGGTAATCATATCAATTATAATGATATACTTTATGATAAAATCAAATGCAATGACCAGAAGTGAAGAATTGACAGTCTACAGAATGTTTGGAATATCAAACAGAAGTATCATAACTGCATTTATTATGGAATTATATGCGATTGCATCTGTGACAACGCTTCCGGCAGTATTGGTAACGGCAGGTGTCATAAAGGTGATAAGTCTCGTTCCGTCATTAAATATGGGAATTATATTACCATGGTGGGCAGTTCTTGGACTTTTGATATGCATATATCTTGCATATGCAATTATCTGTATACTGCCAATAAAATCAATACTTGCAAAACCACCTGCAGCACTGGATTTGAAGTAGTGGATATGGTTGAAAAAACTTTGTGAATATTGTATAATAAAAACATGTTTTAGATATTATGGAATTGTGCAGATAGTACAAAAAAGTTGGAGTTACGGCTGAATATTATAAAATAAAATTGGAGAGGAGGCTGGTTTTATGGTTGATTATACGGAAGGCTCAGGCAGACAGTATCATACAAATGTCGGAATGGGAGATGTAGGAAGATATGTTATCATGCCCGGAGACCCAAAGCGATGTGAAAAAATTGCAGCATTTTTAGATGAACCGAAGTTTATTGCGGACAATCGTGAGTATGTCACCTACACCGGAAAACTTGACGGGGTGAAGGTGAGTGTCACTTCAACAGGTATAGGAGGACCCTCTGCTGCTATAGCACTTCAGGAACTTGTAAGCTGTGGCGCAGATACTTTTTTGAGAGTCGGGACATGCGGCGGAATGCAGGATGATGTAGTCGGGGGTGATATTGTTATAGCAAACGGTGCTATAAGGATGGAAGGCACGTCAAAAGAGTATGCACCTATTGAGTATCCGGCAGTTGCAGATATAAATGTCATAAATGCGATGATGGCAGCTGCGAAGAAACTTGATTTAAAATATCATGTTGGAGTAGTTCAGAGTAAGGATTCATTTTTCGGTCAGCATGAACCAGAACTGATGCCTGTAGGATATGAACTTAAAAACAAGTGGGATGCATGGATAAAAATGGGATGTCTTGCATCAGAAATGGAAACAGCGGCACTTCTTATTGCCGGAAGCTATCTTCGTGTTAGAGTCGGGGCATGTTTTTTGGTACTTGCAAATCAGGAAAGAGCCAAAAAAGGTCTTTCAAATGTGCAGGCACATGACACGAAGGCAGCAATAGAAACGGCAGTTGAGGCAGTCAGAGAGCTTATCAAAGCCGATAAGGCTGATTAGAATAAAAAATAAAAAGAGATGAGTATGAAAAAACGGAGGATTTTTATTATGAATGCAGAAGGACTTTTGGTAATGGCAGCGATGACGAGACACTCGGCATATGCACCGTATTCACATTATAAAGTAGGAGCGGCACTTCTTACTGAAAAGGGAAAAATATATACAGGGTGCAATATTGAGAATGCAGCTTATACACCTTCGAATTGTGCTGAGAGAACAGCATTTTTTAAGGCGGTAAGTGACGGAGAGCGTGAGTTTAGGGCAATTGCCATTGTCGGTGGAAAAGAGGGTGCAGATGAATATGATTTTTGTGCACCTTGTGGAGTGTGCAGACAGGTGATGATGGAGTTTTGCAATCCCGATGAATTTGAAATAGTTCTCGGAAACTCTGCAGGAGATATAAAGGTTATCAAATTAAAAGATATGCTTCCTATGGGATTTGGACCTGAAAATCTTGAATAGAAATAAAATATATGCAGAAAAGAGGGTGTTAGTATGGAATATAAATTCAAAAGAATATTTACCATAGTCATAGACTCGATGGGAATCGGTCAGATGGCAGATGCGGCGAAATTTGATGATGTCGGGGCAGACACGCTTGGTCATATCTCGAAGTCTGTTGAAACATTTGAGATACCGAATTTCAGACGATTGGGAATTGCAAATCTTAAACCGTTAAAGCAGGTTTCGCCAGTCGATACACCACTTGGATATTATTTTGCAATGAACGAGAGAAGCAATGGTAAAGACACAATGACAGGTCATTGGGAAATGATGGGAATAAACACAACAAAGCCTTTTATTACATTTACCGAAACAGGATTCCCAAAGGAGCTTATAGCGGAACTTGAAAAGAGAACCGGGCGAAAAATAATCGGAAATAAAGCGGCAAGCGGAACTGTTATTCTTGACGAACTTGGCGAGGAGGAAATTAAGACAGGGGCACTCATAGTGTATACATCTGCCGATTCGGTTATGCAGATATGCGGTAATGAAGAAACGATGGGACTTGATAATCTCTACAGATATTGTGAGATTGCAAGAGAACTTACGCTAAGAGACGAGTGGCGTGTAGGCAGAGTTATTGCAAGACCTTATACCGGAATGAAAAAGGGTGAATTTGTGAGAACAAGCAACAGGCATGATTATGCTTTGAAACCTACGGGACGCACGGTTCTCAATTCCCTCAAGGATGCAGGTTTTGACGTTATTTCAGTCGGAAAGATAAATGATATATTTGCAGGTGAAGGAATAACGGAGAGCAATCGTTCAAAGTCAAGTGTACATGGAATGAAACAGACGATAGAGATAGCTGAGAGAGAGTTCTGCGGTCTTTGTTTTGTAAATCTTGTAGATTTTGACGCATTATGGGGACATAGGAGAAATCCTGTGGGATATGCAAAAGAGATTGAGAAGTTTGACAAAAATCTTGGCATACTGATGGATAATCTTAATAAAGATGACCTTCTTATAATAACGGCAGATCATGGTAATGACCCGACATTTAAGGGAACTGACCATACAAGAGAGAAAGTTCCTTTTGTGGCATATTCACCGTCTTTTAGCGGATTTGGAAAACTGTCTGAAACCGATACGTTTGCTGTAATCGGAGCGACAGTTGCCGAGAATTTTGGTATTACAATGCCAGAAAATACGATTGGAACATCAGTTCTTGATTTGTTAAAATAAAAATTTAAAATTATTATAAGATGTATTGTTTATTATAAAAAAAATCTCTTTTACCTTGAAACTGGTAAAAGAGATTTTTTTTAGAGGATGCGCATTTCGCGGAAAGGAAATAAATGCTATGCATTCCGCTCAAGCGCGAAAGAGTCGCTTGCGACTCTTTGTACTGGAAAAATAAATTTAATCTTCCTGTTCGTCATCATCAATATGGAGAAGCGGCTCGAAACTGTTATTATATGTTGCACTATGTTTATTTTTCTTGGCGTTTGCGTTTGCAATAGCTTCTTTGCAGAAATACTGCTGTGCACATATTTTTTTCTGACCGATTTTGCGTGCTGGTATTATATATGTTCCGTCACTCTGCATTACTCTTGCCTTTACGTTATCTGCAAACTGTACATCCAAAATATGAATAATTTCTTCTTTCAGGGTTTCGTCTTCAACAGGGAAGAGAATTTCGACACGTTTGTCAAGATTTCTAGGCATCCAGTCAGCACTTCCCATATATACTTCTTCAAAGCCGTTATTGTGAAAGTAGAAAATTCTGCTGTGTTCAAGGAAATCACCTACAATCGAGCGGACGGTGATATTGTCACTTATGCCTTTTATTCCTGTTTTGAGACAGCATATTCCGCGGATGATAAGGTCAATCTTAACTCCGGCAGCAGAAGCTTTATACAGTGAGGCAATAATACCGGGATCACAAAGAGAATTCATTTTTGCTTTTATAAATGCTTTTTTGCCTGATTTGGCAAATTCCGTTTCACGGTTTATCATTTCAGTAAATCTGTCACGGAGCCAGATAGGTGCTACGGCAAGCTTGTTCCATGCGGCAGGCTCTGAATAACCTGAAAGCATGTTGAAAAATGCAGTTGCATCTTCGCCTATAGCCTTTTTGCATGTTAAAAGCCCCATATCCGTATAAATTTTAGCTGTGCTGTCATTATAGTTTCCAGTACCAAGATGAACATATCTTCTGATTCCGTCCTCTTCTTTTCTTACAACAAGTGTAATCTTGCTGTGGGTTTTTAATCCAACAAGACCATAGATAACATGGCAGCCGGCTTTTTCAAGCTTTCTTGCCCAGATAATATTGTTTTCCTCGTCAAAACGTGCTTTTAATTCGACAAGTACAGTAACCTGTTTACCGTTTTCTGCTGCCGCTGCAAGCGATGCGATAATAGGAGAGTGGCTGCTTACCCTGTAGAGTGTCTGCTTGATTGCAAGTACATCAGGGTCTTTTGCTGCTTGTCTTACAAGTTCAATAACAGGTTCAAATGTCTCATATGGGTGATTGAGAAGTGCGTCATGTTCTTTTATCTGTTCAAAAATATTTTTATTAGCATCAATCCATTTTGCAGGCTGAGGGGTATAACCTTTACCTTTTAGGTCATCATAGCCTTCGATACCAGCAAGTTTTGAAAGAAATGTGAGGTCAAGAGGGCCGTTTATCTTAAATATATCATCGTCATTTATTTCCAATTCTCTTTTGAGTGTTTTGAGGAGTTTTTTGTCAACGCCGTCTTCAACTTCAAGACGTATTGCCTGACCCCACTGTCTCTTTTTTAACTGGCGCTGGATTTCTATAAGCAGGTCAGCAGCTTCATCCTCGTCGATTGAGAGGTCGGCGTTTCGCATTATACGGTAAGGAAAAGCAGATAATACTTCGTAATTTACAAAAAGTTTATCAATGTTTTTCTCAATTATCTGTTCCAGAAGGATAAAGCACTTATCACTTGATTTTTTAGCCGGAATTTCAACAAATCTTGGAAGTCCTGAAGGAACCTGGACAGTTGCAAAATCGGTATCACTTACATTGTCTCCAAGATTTTTTTTGTGATGTGATACATAAAGTTCACGGAATTGACCATTGCCGTCTTTTTTGTTTGATGGTTTAAATTTCAAAATTGCACCGATATTAAGAGACTTATTTTGTATAAGCGGAAAAGGTCTTGCAGAGTCAACAGCCATAGGTGTAAGTACAGGATAGACCTCGGAACGGAAATATTCGTTTACATAACGCTCCTGTTTATCATCAAGGTCTTCGTAGTGAGAGATAAGATGGATGCCGTTATCTGCAAGTTTTGAGATAAGCTTTCCGTAAACATCATATTGTTCGTGTACCAGTTCATGAGTTTTTTTACTGATAGCTAAAAGCTGTTCTCCGGGTGTCATGCCCGCAATGTCTTTTTTGGTATAATTAACATGAACCATATCTTTTAGAGAGGCTACTCGTATCATAAAAAATTCATCAAGGTTTGATGCCGTGATAGCGAGAAAACGCAGCCTGTCCAAAAGAGGAAGTTTACTGTCCTGTGATTCGCTTAGGACTCTGTAGTTGAAAGAAATCCAGCTCAGTTCCCTGTTGTAAAAATATTCGTGTTTTAAATAATTATTTTCTGACATAAAGTCCTCCTGTCTAAAAACTTATATTTGTCTAATTGTCCGAATGCATTTATATTTGTCATATCGATTTTATCAATTATATTGATTGCATCAATTTTATCGATTATATCGACTGTTAAACGTATCAAAATTCTTTCTTTTGTTTAAGAATAGGCTTGATTCCGTAAAGTTCTTCGAAAAAGTCGGAATTATTGTCAAATATTCCCTGTTCAAGTGTAATGTCATATAATGTTTTGCCTGTAATAAGGAGCTTTGAACCACGCAGATATACAGTGGTATTTGCAAACTTCTGCTTGTGGCTTCTGTCCATTGCATCTGCGAGAAGCAATATTGAATTTAACTTTGCGATTTTTATAAATTCCTGCTGACTGAACACATCTGATATTTCTGCATATTTCGGAAAAGATGAATCAAGGTATCTTATCATATATGCAACCATCACTCTTTCCTTGTGCGAAAGACCGATTATTTCAGTTGACATTACAATCTTGTAGGAATTTTCACCGACCGCATTCATGTTTATGAAGTTGCCGCAATTGTGAAGTATAGCAGAAATCTGAAGCAGAAGCTTGTCATGTTTTGTCAGGTTATTCTGTTTTTTTACTGCGTCAAATAATAAAAGACAATTCTTTTCGACATTGCGGTGGTGTGGTTCATCGGAGTTGTATCGTGCTGCAATGTTTCTAGCTGTAGAAATGATTCCGTCGGTGAAATTAAAAGCAGGTGCTATTTTTTCCTTCTTTTCAGCGAAGTCAGCTGCCATTCCGTCACAGATGGTCATTCCTGATATCCATATCTGCCATGCGTCTGTTTCTTCAAGTATATTTCGGTATATCATTGCGATAGGAAGGAGCAGAGATGCTTTGTCAAGTGATGTATTTAATTCTTTGGCAAGTTCATCAGGTGTTTTTGAAGTGATGGATTTATAAAAATCATCAAATTCAGAACGGTTTACACAGTTTCTCTTCTCGTATCTGGCATCGGTAGATTTGAGGGTGCCAAAATGATGAAGAGTCATATACTTGACAAAACTTTGAAGCTGATTTCCCATTGCAATAATATTTTTTACTTTACGGCTCTTTAAGTAAAGCTGCACGAAAGTATGCAGTCCGTGGGAGATATAGTCGTATACAAGATTCTGGTAATTGTCTGTCTTATACTGCATATCCTGTAAAACTTCCTGTATTCTCAGAGAACCGAGCATGATATTCTGCGTTGTAATTAAAGTTTTCTTGTCATAGAGAGATAACTGGATGCTGCCGCCACCGACATCGACAAGAAGCGTTCCCTCCTTTATAAGGCTATGGAAAGAATTTTCTTTAAGGGCTAATGATTTGTAACAAAGATAGCGCTGTTCAGAATTGCTAAGTATTTTTATTAAGAAGCCAGTGCGTTGCTTTACCTGGTCGAGTACAATTAAATTGTTGTCGGCTTCACGCAATGCACTGGTAGCAATTATCATATAATCATGTATATCATATTCTTTCATTTTATTTGAAAAACCGTTTAATATATTACATAGTTTATCTATGGTAGTATAGCTAATGTGTTTGGTAGAGTACGTTTCAAGACCGAGTCTGGCTGTATGGTGAACATATTCGATTTCGTGTACACCATATTTTTTTGAAATTTCATAAATGCGCATTGATGTTTCATGCGAACCTACATCAATTGCTGCGAAAATAGTAACTGCCATATGCTCCCTCCTTAAGTATTTTAATATTGTATATATTTTATGCTAATGAAGGAAAAAAAACCAGTGGTTTTACAAGCATTTTGAAAAAAATTACATGTTCTTTACATATGAGATTAAGCCATTTCAGCAATCCTGCTGACACCAACATAAATCTCAGAAATTTTATACCATGTCGGAAAGTCCGTTACTCCGGTTTGTGGCAGTCCAAACACTTTTTGGAATACTTTTACGGCATCGGCAGTTCTTTCACCATAAATACCATCCTGTGAGATTTTGGGGATAAGAGGGTATGCATCGGCTATAACATTTAACTGCTGCTGCAGTTGCAGAACTTTACTTCCGGATGCACCTATTGTTAAATCGTAACCGGGCCAGGAAGATGGGATTCCTGAAATTTCAGTTGAGCTGTTTATATAAACGGAATTACCATAAAATGCACGAAGTATCTCGATGGCAGAATATCCCTGGTCGCCAAGATATTTTGAATCCCACTGACGCATCCAGTCAGGGCAGGAAACCATTTTGCCATCGCAGTACTGCGTAAAAAGAGGCTGCCTTACATTAGGTCTTGAAATATAATTTGTAAAAATATTATCAACTATTCTTGAAATGTTTTTAAAAATATTTCTTCCGGGAATCCACTTTTGGTCGTAGGCGGTGGAAGATGTGATGGTGAAATTATAGCCTTTATTTCGGTACCATTCCGTATACACCCTGTTCAAAGTAATAGATTGTATAGCCAGAATATTTGCGGTAAGTGTTGCCTCGGGCCATGTTGCATAGATTTCGCTTGATGCAACATTTTTAATGTAATCTTTATATGTTACATAATAATCTTTGGCACGGCTGTCAGAAGGAGGTCCGTCGTGCACGATTACATATTCGGGGGTGTGTGTGCGATACTATGTAAATGGAAAGGAAATATAGATGTTTAAAATCTGATTGCATATGAAAAATTAACACTGTGATAAAGTCTCGACATATCGAAATCGTATTTACCCTTTAAAAATAAAATTAGATAGTATATAGTATATGGTATATGCAAACATCTAAGGAAGCTTTATTAAGTTTTGTGAAAAAGTGGAGTGATTTCCACGGAATGATTTTGATGGAATTATTTCAATGGGAGTAGTTCCATAGTAACTAGGAATGGGGAAAGTTTATGAGAAAGCGTAAACATAAAAATAAAAATTGGGAGAAACTTGACAATACAGCAGTGCTTTTCCCGGCAATAGCATCAGAAGAAACGACAAATGTGTATCGTATATCTGTCAATCTTACTGAGGAAGTTGATGCAGAACTATTGCAAAAAGCACTGGATATGGTGCTCCCGGGTTTTGACACATTTAATGTGTGCATGCAGAAAGGTATATTTTGGTATTATTTTGAGACAAATAATAAGCCTGCACCTAAAGTGGTAAAAGAACATGATTTTCCATGCCGATATATTGAGCCATACAGCAATAACAACTATTTGTTCAGGATTACTTATTATAGGAAAAGAATAAATCTTGAAGTATTTCATGTTCTTGCAGATGGCATGGGCGGCATAAATTTTTTGAGAGAAATTACTTATCAATATCTTAGACTGAAATATTCGGATATAGCTGCGGTAAAGAAAGACAGGCTTTCAGATTACACATCACTAAATACAGAAGATAGTTATGTCAAAAATTATAAGAAGAGCCATGCAAAAGGATATGCGACAAAGAGAGCTGTTGAAATAAAAGGCGAGAAACTTTCGAGAGGTGAGCTGGGTGTAATTCACGGCTATATGAGTGTAAAGCAGATAAAAGAGGCAGCAGGAAAATATGATGTAAGTATAAATGAATATTTTGTGATAGTCTTTATATACAGTATTTATGTTGAATATCTTAAAAGAATGAAATCGGATAAAGCTATTGTATGTGCCGTGCCGGTGAATTTAAGACCTTATTTTGATTCGATGACAACAAGAAATTTTTTTGTAATGGTAAGTGCGATATTTAAGCCGGATAATGAAGAGTATTCTTTTGAAGAGATTGCTGAAATTATTAAAAAAAGTTTAAGAGGCCAGATAGTAAAAGAGCATCTTGAGGAATTGTTTTCGTACAATGTATCAAATCAGAAAAATATTCTTTTACGTTCAATTCCGTTTTTTATAAAAAAAATAGCAATGAAGTTGGTTTATCTTTCATCTGCAAAAGCAAATACTTCAACTGTTACAAATATCGGAAACATAAAGACGGATAAAGAGTATTCACCGTATATAAAGAGTTTTCATGCAATGATATCGGTATCTGCAGGTCAGAATATAAAAGGTGCAATATGTTCATACGGCGATACGATGGTATTCACATTTACATCGATTTTAAGGGACACATCTATACAGAGAAGATTTTTCAGAAAAATAGTTGAAGATGGCGTTGATGTAGAAATAGAAAGTAATGGGGTGTATTATGATTGAATGTAAAAACTGTGGCATAAAAATAAAAGATAAAACAAAAGTATGTCCCATGTGTGATATGGTTTTGTCAGGTGATGATAAGCATAACGAAAACACATATCCCGATGTAAGACAGAAAACAAAGATACTTAGAAGAATAGTAAGCATCTTTTCATATTTTGCAATTGTTTTGGAGATAGTTTTTGTTGTCATAAATTATTATAATTTTAACGGAGTTAAATGGTCTGAAATATCAGGCGGTGCAATACTATATCTTATTTTGATGCTTCATTTCATAATAAATGACCATTACGGTCATATCAAAAAAATGTATGTGGGATTTTTAGGGGCATTATTTTATATTATGCTTGTTGACTTTGTGCTTGGGTATAAAGGATGGTCATTAGGGGTAGGTATGCCTGTGATTGTTCTTGTGCTTGATGTGATAATCATAATATGCATGATAATAAACAGGCAGAACTGGGAGAGTTATCTGCTTCTTCAGATATTTTGTGTTATACTCGGAATAGTCCAGATGTTACTCTATTTTACAAAGGTACTTCAAAGTCCGGTTCTGCCGTGGACAAGTTTTTTGATTTCACTTATACTATTTACTTCAAGTGTAGTTATTGGAGACAGAAAGGCAAGAAATGAATTAAAGCGCAAATTTTATATTTAATGCTGATGAGAGGTTGGTAATGATAAAAGAGATTGATAATATAAGTTTACGTGCAAAGATTGTAAGAAATATAATAAACTTGGTTTCATCGGGGTTTATAATAGGTCCGGCGATAAAAAAAGGCACTATAAGAAGGAGATTAGTTGAACCGCCATGGCATTGTCCTGGTGGTTATAAAATAACAAAAATCAGTATGAAACGTTTTGAGATGGAACTATTGTCTCCTGAAAACATAAACAGCAGGTTTGTTGTGTTGCAGCTTCACGGAGGCGGTTATATCGGCAAAATGAGAAATGTATACAGGAATTTCGCAAAGGAATATTGTGATATGCGTGGCGGTATAAAAACATTGTCAATAGATTACAGAGTTGCACCAAAAAATCCGTTTCCTGCAGCTCTTGAGGATGCAGTGGCAGCGTATAAATGGCTCCTTGCAACCGGATATGAAGGGAAAGATATAATTGTTGCGGGAGATTCGGCAGGCGGCGGGCTTAGTCTTGCACTGGGTCAGTTTTTAAGGGACAATGATATGCTGCTTCCGGCAGGATTTGTATTGATGTCACCCTGGACGGATCTTACGGCATCAGGTGTATCTTATGAAGAAAATTACACACTTGACCCTATGTTTGGAAATACAAGAGAGAGTATGATATACAGTGGGGAATATCTTGGAGGATATTCGCCGAAAGAACCTTATATATCACCTCTGTTCGGTGATTTTTCAAAGCTTCCACCAATGCTTTTTCAGGTCGGGGGCATCGAGATGCTTTTGAGCGATTCAATATCTGCCGAGAAAAAAGCCAGAGAAGCAGGATGCAAAACAAACATTACGATATATGAAGAAATGTTTCATGTTTTTCAGATGGGACTTGATAAACTCGAGGAGTCCAAAGAGGCATGGGAAGAAGTAAAGAGATTTGTTGAAGATTTTGCGGAGTAATAAACATCATGAATATTACATGAATATTTTATTGTCTTTTTGCATAAACGGAAATAATAAAAATAATATATAAAGAGCCTATATTTTAAAGTTTTTAAGTTGGTAAATCAGATGGAAGAAAAAAATATTATTGAAGATATTTCAAAAGAGAATGATATTTTTGAAACAGATGATAATGCGCCTGACTGTTATGAATTAGCGGCTCTTTTTTTTGTATATAAATTTCTTTTTATGGGAGAGTGTGATGGAATGTGTAACATATTTGAGAATTTCAAAAAATGATGCTGCAAAAGAAAGTATGCTAACTGAAAGTGCAGTTTTGGAGGATATCTGCAACAGTAATAACGCTGCTGACAGTATTAAAAATCAAAGAAAACTGCTTGAACAGTATATTCATAAAAATGGTCTGTTACATGTCGGTGAGTTTATTGATGAAGGATATACGGGTACAAATTTTAACAGACCCGGTTTTACAGATATGCTCGAATGGATTGAAAAAAACAATGTCGGGTGCATTATAGTTAAAGATTTGTCAAGACTTGGAAGAGATTATATCGAGACGGGCAGACTGCTTGAATATTATTTTCCTACGAAAAATATCAGGGTTATATCGGTAGCAGACGGTTATGACAGTGAAAGAGCCGATTATCATGAGAGAAAAATAACAATTCCCATTTTAAATCTGTTAAATGATTCATACGCGAGAGATATATCCTGTAAGGTAAGGTATTCACAGAAAGTAAAACGGGAAAGTGGAAAATATATAGGAGCATTTACGGTTTATGGATATAAAAAGGCTGACGGTGATAGAAACCGACTTGTCATAGATGATGCTGCGGCTAAGGTAGTGAGGCGTATATTTGAATTGCGTATTGCGGGATATTCCGCTGAAAAAATTGTGAAGATATTTAATGAAGAAAAAATATTATCTCCGTATATGTATAAAAAAATGAATAAAAGCAGGTACCGGACTTCTTTTAAAGGTTCAGAAGTCACATTATGGCAGCCGTATGCGGTAAGGAGAATATTAAAAAATGAAGTTTATACAGGTGTTTTGATACAGGGTAAAACAAAGAAAATAAATTATAAAATTGATAAGCGTCTGAAACTTAGTAAAGAAGAATGGATACGCTGCGAGGATGTTGTTCCTGCGATAATCTCTAAAAGTCAGTTTTTGGATGCAAATAAAAACGCACTCCATCGGGGATTACCACGCGGCTGAGAACGACCTCGCCTGATTCGTTTGTTTCTTTGATTTCATCTTCAGGGATTTTAGGAGGATATTCAGCATAAAGTGTGTGTGGAGGTATAACAAATACTTCCGCACTCTCAGGTTCGCTTTCATCAATAGGTATTAATTCAATATTTTGGATTGAAGTCTCACCGGGGAGAACTTCAGTACCTGATATTTCTACTTCTTCATATCCACGTGCACGCACAAGCACATTATATACTGAATATGGCTGATTGCTAAGAGGTGTCATGCTGTATTGAAGAGGTGGTGTTCTGAGTGTTATAACAGGCGTTTTACCGGATGCGTCTGTAGTCAGATTGTCTATGGCGCTATCACTAAAATCGGGGTATGTTATCTCAATTGAAGCATTTTCAACGGGTCTGCCTGAAACAGAGCTTGTTACAAATGCCTGAAAATAGCCTTTGTTGCTTATGTTATCATTATTCTGCAGGGGTGTCTCATTTATATCGGGTGTCTGTTCGTTTGTCGTGGTGTCCATGTTTAATAGCTCCTATTGATACAAAAAAGTTTATTAAAATATATTCACAGGGGATGAAAATGTGATAAACTGATATGGTGTTGTTTAAAAGGACAGATATAGATTATTTAATTATAATTTATAATAGATGTAATGCTGTTGGGGGCAAAAGGTATTTTAACCATTACATTATATAAATTTAAAATATGGAGGAAATCATGGAAACGATAAAAATAAAATATTTTTCGGATAAGATTGACAAGCTTGAGTATATTGGTGGAAAATCTGACTGGATAGATCTTCGTGCATCAGAAGAAGTTACACTTAAAAAAGGAGAGTTCGCACTTATTCCGCTTGGTGTCGGAATGAAACTTCCTGAGGGATATGAGGCTCATGTAGTGCCGAGAAGTTCTACGTTTAAAAACTTCGGTATTATACAGACAAATCATATGGGTGTAATCGATGGTTCTTATTGCGGAGATAACGATATGTGGCGTATGCCGGTGCTTGCAGTCAGAGATACGCAGATTCATGTGAATGACAGAATATGTCAGTTCAGAATTATGAAAAATCAGCCTGAGATAAACTTTGATGAAGTGAAACATCTTGAAGAAACAGACAGAGGAGGTTTTGGGAGTACGGGAAAACGCTGAGCATTATCTTGACAGTCAATAAAAAACTGATATATACTGTATTTTATATGGGTAAGAAAAATATTATATATTATTCTGAAAGGAAGATGATTTATGAACTACAAAGTTGCAGTAATAGCCGGTGATGGCATTGGACCTGAAATTGTGCGAGAGGCAAGAAAGGTTCTTGATAAAATTGGTGAAAAGTTTGGACATACATTTGAGTATAAGGAGCTTCTTATGGGTGGCTGCTCTATAGATGCTTATGGTGAGCCACTTACAGATGAGACGTTGCAGGCAGCAAAGGAGAGTGATTCGGTTCTTCTCGGTGCTGTCGGAGGAAATGTAGGACAGTCAAACTGGTATCAGTTACCGCCTGACAAGCGTCCAGAGGCAGGTCTTTTAAAGATTAGAAAAGGGCTTGGACTTTATGCAAATGTGCGTCCTGCTATTCTCTTTGATGAACTTAGTGGGGCATGCCCATTAAAAGAGGAAATTACAGAAGGCGGTTTTGACTTTGTAGTTATGAGAGAGCTTACAGGCGGACTTTACTTCGGTGACAGAAAGACAGTCGAGGAAAACGGTGTGCTTAAAGCTATAGATACACTTACATATGATGAAAATGAAATTCGCCGTATTGCAAAGTGGGGATTTGAATTTGCAATGAAAAGAAACAAAAAAGTCTGCAGTGTAGATAAGGCGAATGTTCTTGATTCTTCAAGACTTTGGAGAAAGGTCGTTAAGGAAGTTTCTAAAGATTATCCTGAGGTTGAACTTACAGATATGCTCGTTGACAACTGTGCCATGCAGCTTGTGCGTGATCCTAAACAGTTTGATGTCATCCTTACGGAGAATATGTTTGGTGATATATTGTCAGATGAGGCAAGTATGGTTACAGGTTCTATAGGAATGTTATCATCAGCAAGTCTTGGTGCTACAAAGCTTGGTCTTTATGAGCCTAGCCACGGTTCTGCACCTGACATTGCAGGACAGGACAAGGCAAATCCTATTGCAACTATTCTTTCAGCTGCAATGATGCTTCGTTATTCATTTGACCTTGAAAAAGAGGCAGATGCAGTTGAGGCAGCAGTTAAGCAGGTACTTAAAGACGGTTATCGCACAGTTGATATTATGGATGAAGGAAAGACACAGGTAGGGACTATCAGAATGGGTGACCTTATCTGTGAGAGAATATAGTAAAATTTCAGGAGGAATACAAAATGAGAAGTGATGTTGTAAAAAAAGGTATGCAGACAGCTCCACAGAGATCTTTGTTCAATGCATTAGGTCTTACTGAGGAAGAACTCGAAAGACCGCTTGTAGGTATCGTAAGCTCATACAATGAGATCGTACCGGGTCATATGAATATAGATAAAATTGTAGAAGCAGTTAAAACAGGTGTTGCAATGGCAGGCGGTACGCCTATCGTTTTCCCGGCAATAGCAGTATGTGACGGTATTGCAATGGGACATATGGGTATGAAATACTCACTTGTTACAAGAGATCTTATTGCAGATTCTACAGAATGTATGGCACTTGCCCATCAGTTTGATGCGCTTGTTATGGTTCCAAACTGTGACAAGAATGTGCCGGGACTTCTTATGGCAGCAGCGAGAGTAAATGTGCCTACAGTATTTGTAAGCGGAGGCCCTATGCTTGCAGGTCATGTAAACGGACAGAAGACAAGTCTTTCATCTATGTTTGAGGCAGTTGGTGCAAATGCAGCCGGAAAGATGAGTGATGAGGAAGTTGACAATTATGTATGCAATGCATGTCCTACATGTGGTTCATGCTCAGGAATGTATACTGCAAACAGCATGAACTGCCTTACTGAGGCAATAGGCATGGGACTTCAGGGGAATGGTACTATTCCTGCTGTTTATTCACAGCGTATCAAGCTTGCAAAACATGCCGGTATGAAAGTTATGGAGCTTCTTGAAAAGAATATCCGTCCAAGAGACATTCTTACAAAAGAAGCATTTATGAATGCGCTTACTGTAGATATGGCTCTCGGATGTTCAACAAACACAATGCTTCATCTTCCTGCAATTGCACATGAAGCAGGAGTTGAGATAAATCTTGACATTGCAAATGAAATCAGTGCAAAGACACCAAACCTCTGCCACCTTGCACCGGCAGGTCATCATTATATGGAAGAACTTAATGAGGCAGGTGGAATTTATGCGGTTATGAACGAGCTTGCACAGGCAGGACTTTTAAATACAGACCTTATCACAGCAACAGGAAAGACAGTAGGAGAAAATATCAAGGGATGTGAAAATAAAAATCCTGAGATTATACGTCCTATCGACGACCCATATATGAAGACAGGTGGAATCGCTGTACTCCGTGGAAATATTGCACCTGACAGCTGTGTTGTTAAGCGTTCTGCAGTTGTACCTGAAATGATGGTTCACGAAGGTCCTGCAAGAGTATTTGACTGCGAGGAAGATGCTATAGATGCCATCAAGTCAGGAAAGATTGTTGAGGGTGATGTAGTAGTGATCCGTTACGAGGGACCAAAGGGTGGCCCTGGTATGAGAGAGATGCTTAATCCTACATCAGCAATCGCAGGTATGGGACTTGGTTCAAGCGTTGCTCTTATTACTGACGGACGTTTCTCAGGAGCATCAAGAGGAGCATCAATCGGTCATGTATCTCCTGAGGCTGCTGTAGGTGGACCTATCGCTCTTATCGAAGAGGGAGACATCATTGCAATTGATATACCTGCAAATACAATAAATGTAAAAGTATCAGATGAAGAGATGACAAAGAGAAAAGAGGCATGGACACCAAAAGAGCCAAAAGTTAAGACAGGATATCTTGCAAGATACGCATCAATGGTTACATCAGCAGATAAAGGTGCTATTCTTCAGATTAAATAAATAGAAGAAAAATATACAAAGTTTTAGAGAAGAATGGAGATAAAAATGCAGTTAACAGGTTCACAGATAGTTATAGAGTGTTTAAAGGAACAGGGTGTTGATACAGTATTTGGCTATCCCGGTGGTGCAATTTTAAATATTTATGATGAATTGTATCGTCATCAGGATGAGATAAGACATGTGCTTACATCACATGAGCAGGGAGCTTCGCATGCTGCAGACGGATATGCCCGCTCAACAGGAAAAGTTGGTGTGTGCATGGCAACGAGCGGCCCCGGAGCAACAAACCTTGTTACGGGTATTGCCACGGCTTACATGGATTCGGTTCCAATCGTTGCTATTACATGTAATGTAGGAATTTCACTTCTCGGAAAGGATTCTTTTCAGGAGATAGATATAGCGGGGGTTACAACACCTATTACAAAATACAGTTTTATAGTAAAAGATGTAAAAGACCTTGCACCTACACTTAGAAGAGCGTTTGAAATAGCTAAAACAGGTCGTCCGGGACCTGTACTTGTAGATATAGTTAAAAATGCTACAAGTGATGTCACGGAATATGAAAAGGAAATTCCAAAGCTCATACCGAGAATGACAGACAAGATTGATGAGACTGCCGTAGATGAAGCTATTAAGATTTTGAGAAAATCAGAAAAGCCGATGATTCTTGTCGGCGGAGGAGCAGTTATAGCCGATGCGGATAAAGAACTTGCTGACTTTGTTAAAAAAGTTGATGCGCCTGTAACAGATACACTTATGGGTAAAGGTGCATTCAGCGGCGATGAGGAATATTATGTCGGCATGCTTGGAATGCATGGAACAAAGACTGCAAATTTAAGCGTATCAGAGTGTGATACACTTGTGGTAGTCGGCTCGAGATTTTCTGACAGAGTTGCTGCCGATACAAAGAGCTTTGCCAAGAATGCAAAAATCATTCAGATTGATATTGACGAGGCAGAAATTAACAAAAACGTGGAAGTTGATTTAAGTATTATAGGTGACATTAAGTCTGTTCTTGATATATTTAATTCAAGACTTGAGCAGCTTTATCACAAAGAGTGGCTCAGCAAGGTGCTTGCAAGAAAGGATGCACTTCCTTTGAATTATCATCATGATGTGCTCACGGGACCGTATGTCGTTGAAAAACTTTATGACATAACAGATGGCAATGCTATTGTCGCAACAGAAGTCGGTCAGCATCAGATGTGGGCTGCACAGTATTATAAATACAAGAAACCGCATACACTTATAACATCAGGCGGACTTGGTACCATGGGATACGGACTTGGCGCAGCAATAGGAGCTAAGGCAGGAAATCCGGATAAAGTTGTGGTAAATATCGCAGGTGACGGATGTTTCCGTATGAATATGAATGAGATTGCAACAGCAGTAAGAGAAGATATTCCTGTTATTGAGATTATCTTTAACAACAGTGTGCTTGGCATGGTTCGTCAGTGGCAGACTTTATTCTATGGTGAGAGATACTCTCATACTGTCCTTGACAATAATGTTGACTATGTAAAACTTGCTGAAGCTATGGGAGCAAAAGGTTATCGTGTCACAAAACAGGATGAAGTTGAGACAGTGTTAAAAGAGGCAATAGCATCGGGAAAACCTGCTGTTATTGAGTGTATTATACAGAGTGATGACAAAGTATTCCCTATGGTTGCACCGGGTAAGGGATTAGATGAAGTCTTTGACGAAAAGGATCTCGAAAAAGGCATATAATTTTTTGACATTGACTATATTGTGATAAAGTCTTACAATAATATATGTTGTTGTAAAATGTCAGATATTTATTCTGGCATGAGATATAGCACAAAATATAACAAATTAGTAACCAATTACAGAAGGAGGCACATGAAAGTGAACAGAGTTTATAACTTTTCAGCCGGTCCGGCGGTATTACCGGAAGAAGTATTAAAAGAAGCTGCAGATGAGATGCTTGATTATCAGGGCAGCGGAATGTCGGTTATGGAGATGAGCCACCGTTCCAAAGTTTATGACAATATCATCAAAACAGCAGAAAAGGATCTTAGAGAGTTGATGAACATACCTGACAATTATAAGGTTATGTTTCTTCAGGGTGGTGCTTCGCAGCAGTTTGCTATGATACCTATGAATCTTATGAAAAATAAGGTTGCTGACTATATTATTACAGGTCAGTGGGCTAAGAAAGCTTGGAAAGAGGCTTGCAAATATGGTAAAGCAAATGCGATTGCATCTTCTGAGGACAAAACATTCTCGTATATTCCAGACTGTTCGGATTTGCCAATTTCTGAGGATGCAGATTATGTATATATCTGTGAGAACAATACTATTTATGGTACAAAATACAAAGAACTTCCAAATACAAAAGGCAAGACACTGGTAGCTGATGTTTCTTCATGCTTTTTATCAGAGCCTGTAGATGTGACAAAATATGGAGTTATCTACGGTGGAGTACAGAAAAACATCGGACCTGCAGGTGTGGTTATCGTTATCATGCGTGAAGACCTTATAACAGAAGATGTATTAGAGGGAACACCTACAATGCTTCAGTATAAGACACATGCAGATGCAGATTCTTTATACAATACACCACCTGCATATGGAATTTACATATGTGGTAAAGTATTCAAGTGGCTCAAGAAGATGGGCGGACTTGAAGCAATGAAAAAGAAAAATGAAGAAAAAGCAAAGATTCTTTATGATTTCCTTGACCAAAGCAAGTTATTTAAGGGTACAGTAGTTGCAAAAGACCGTTCTCTTATGAATGTTCCATTTGTGACAGGTGACAAGGAACTTGATGCAAAATTTGTTGCAGAAGCTGAAAAAGCAGGATTTGTAAATCTTAAAGGACATCGTACAGTTGGCGGTATGAGAGCGAGTATCTACAATGCAATGCCAAAAGAAGGTGTTGAGAAGCTTGTTGAATTTATGAAGAAGTTTGAGGAGGAGAATGCATAATGTTTAAGTATACATGTCTTAATCCTATCGCTGATATAGGTTTAAATAATCTTACTGATGAATATACAAAGACAGATGATTTCGCAGAAGCAGACGCAGTTTTAGTAAGAAGTGCGGCAATGCATGATATGGAGCTTTCTGACAATCTCTGTGCAGTTGCAAGAGCAGGTGCAGGTGTAAATAATATTCCCCTCGACAAATGTGCAGATAAAGGTATCGTAGTTTTCAATACACCGGGTGCAAATGCAAACGGTGTTAAAGAACTTTTTGTTACAGGAATGCTTCTTGCAGCTCGTGATGTTGTAGGCGGTATCAACTGGGCAAAAGAAAATGCTGATAATGAGAACATCAGCAAAGATATGGAAAAGGCAAAGAAACAGTTCGCAGGAACAGAGCTTATGGGCAAGAAAATCGGTGTTATCGGTCTTGGTGCCATAGGTGTCCTTGTTGCCAATGTTGCAAACCGCATGAAGATGGATGTATATGGTGTAGATCCATTCCTCTCAGTAAACAATGCGCTTTCTCTTTCAAGAGATGTAAAGATAGTTAAATCTTATGAGGAGATTTACAAGAATTGTGATTACATTACAATTCACGTACCGCTTCTTGAAGATACAAAGGGAATGTTAAACAAAGAAGCGTTTGACCAGATGAAAGACGGCGTTGTTATCTTAAATATGGCGAGAGACACTCTTGTAAATGATGATGACATGAAAGCTGCTCTTGAGTCAGGAAAAGTTGCAAAATATGTAACTGATTTTCCAAATCCTGCAGTTATGAAGATGCCAAATGTTATTGCTACACCACATCTTGGAGCATCAACAGCAGAATCAGAGGATAACTGTGCAGTTATGGCTGTAGATGAGATAAGAAATTATATGGAAAACGGAAATATTATAAATTCTGTAAATTATCCTAATTGTGATGCAGGAGTATGTGATACGAAGGGAAGAATAACAGTTTGTCATAAAAATGTACCTGCAATGCTTAACCGCATTACAAATGTATTTTCTGAGGCAAACATCAATATAGCACATATGACAAATAAGAGTCGTGGCGATTATGCATACTGTGTATTTGATATTGATTCTGAGTCTTCAAAAGAAGTAGCAGATAAACTTTCAGCTATTGATGGAGTGTTGAAGGTAAGAGTTGTAAAATAATTTTAGAGAACAACAAACGGAAATATAAAGCATTTTAACGGAGAAGGCTATATAATTAAAGTTAGGTTTCAAAACTGTATTGGAATATTTTGTACTGATATATTTAATGTTTTTGTTTGAAAATTACAAATATCTGTCGGTACGTGGTTTCTGATACAGTTTTGTTTCTATAATAAAAAATGTGCAGGAACGGAGACTGAAATGAATTATAGTGAAGCCGTAAATTATATAGAGAATCTGCAGGCTGAGGCCGGCAGTGACCTTTCACTTAAACAGGTAAAATATTTAGCGGATATGATAGGGAATCCGGAGAATAAATCGAGAATAATACATATTGCAGGAACAAATGGCAAAGGTTCTGTAGGAAATTTTATTGCAGGAATCTTAGCAATGTCGGGATATACAGTCGGAAGATATGTATCCCCTGCACTATTTGACTATAAAGAAAAAATACAGAAAATTACCGGAAATATATACGGATTGCAGAAAGAATATATATCGGAAGAGGAAGTGGCAGATAATATCACATATCTTGTTGAGAAAACGGAAGAGATAAAAAAAGAAGGAAAAAAGACTCCCACGGCATTTGAGATAGAGACAGTCATGGCGTATAAAGTATTTGCCGACTGGAAGGTAGATGTAGCAGTAGTCGAGACAGGTATGGGGGGAAGACTTGACGCCACAAATATAGTAGAAAAACCGGTTCTGTCCGTGATAACATCTATTTCAATGGATCATATGGGTTATCTTGGCGATACACTTCTTGCGATAGCGAAAGAAAAATATGGTATTATAAAAAATTCTGTTCCGGTGGTTGCAATGAAACCGGAGGCGGACTGTCTTGAAGAATTAAAATATACATGCAGACGGCACAGTGCAAATCTTAGCATTGTATCGCGTGATGACATAAGACCTTACGAATTTTCGGTAGACAGGACTTCTTTTATATATGAAAATGAAAAATTTACACTCGGACAGCCGGGAATTTTTCAATTGGATAATGCAAGGCTGGCACTTGAGGCAGCCAAATTACTAAATAAATCGGGATTCAGGCTCATAAACAAACAATCGGTAAAAGAAGCACTGATGATGTGCAGATGGTCAGGAAGATTTGAGGTTGTATCACACAATCCGTATGTTATTGTTGACGGTGCACACAATCCTGACGGTGCAAGAATGCTTAAGTATTCTTTAAATGCATATTTTCCGGGAGAAAAATTCATTTATATAATTGGTGTATTTAAAGATAAAGATTATATGCAGGTATTAAAAAATACACTTCCGCATGCAAAAAGAGTTTATACAGTGAGTGCACCTGCTCCGCGCGGTCTTCCGGCTGAAGAACTTGCGGGATGTGTTTCTAAAGTGTCTAACAATAAGATAAATCATGTTGAGGCGAAGAAAAGTGTGAGGGATGCGTTGAACACTATTTCCAGGGAAAGAATTTCAGGCAAGATTGTTGTTTTCGGTTCTTTATCTTTTTTACATGAGGTATATGAGTATTTTGGAACATCACATTAGTGTACTGTATCATTGACAATGATTTTTTAGATTGTTATACTTTTTAGGAGTAAAGACATGGATTTTTTTGAGAAAAAAACAGAAAAGAGTATATTTTTTGGAATTTTGATATTTGTATCTGTTTTTTTGTTTAAGACAGATTTATGTCAGTCTGCTACGGTTGTGGGAGAAACATCCATGGCAGGAATGACATTGTATCTTGATAAATATTATGCGGATTCTGTAAAAAGAGAAGCTGCAGAAAAGGCAGAGCAAAAAAACAACAAAAAAAATGAAATCAGAAAAAAAGCTGACAAAAAAACAGAGTCAAATTTAAATGATACATTGGCAGATGCAGGGTATAAATACAATAATTTAGGTGTAGCCAATGTAAACGGTTCGTTGAATGTTCATTCAAAGGCATCAGCTTCATCTCATGTGGTAGGCAAGATGACGAAAAACAGCGGATGTGACATCAAGAGTATAAACAACGGATGGGCATATATTTCATCGGGCAAAGTTAAAGGATATGTCTTAGCAAAATATCTTTTGAAAAAAGATATTGCCAGACAGCGCGCAAAACAGGTTGCGAGACTTAAGGCGGTAGTAAATACTAAGACATTGAATGTCAGGACACTGCCTTCTATAGACTCCAAGGTGTGTGATACATTATCGCGTGAGGAGGAATATACTGTAGGAAACGCCAACATAGAAAAAGAGTGGTTAAAAAAATATATAAAAACACATTTAAATAAATCATTCGGTAAAAAGCAGCTTAAAAATGTCAACAAAAAAGCGATGTATCAGGATTTAAATAACTGGATAATGCTCTCAATTGATGAAGAAGATGTGTTTATAAATAAAGATTTTTTACAGTTTAATTATGCTCTTGACAAGGCAGTGACATATACTGAACCGCAGAATGACTTCGGTGGAACTGCAAGTCATTATACGGAAAAGAAGTCACTGTATTCAAAAATGGTTGCATTTGCTATGAAATTTTTGGGAAACCGTTATGTATGGGGAGGTACAAGCCTGACTAACGGTACCGATTGTTCAGGATTTACGATGAGGATATATGAGCATTTTGGGTATAAAATACCGAGAAATTCAAGGGCACAGGCAGCATTTACAAAGAGTGTAAGTTCTAAAGATGTGAAGGTTGGAGATTTGTTCTTTTACGGAAGTAACGGATATATAAGCCATGTGGCTATGTATATTGGCAATGGACAGATTATTCATGCAAGCAACAGAAAAGACGGAATAAAAATTTCAAATGCTTATTACAGGAAACCTATAAAAATAGGCAGAGTTATAAAATAATGTACTCTTGGTATCTTCTCAAAACGAAGAATTTAAAGAGTACATATTAGAAATATGGAGGAATAATTTTATGCAGTTTCAATGGTATCCGGGACACATGACAAAGGCCAGGAGGGCTATGCAGGAAGATATCAAACTGATAGATGTTATAATAGAGTTAGTTGATTCAAGAGTACCGCTAAGCAGCAAAAATCCGGACATAGATACTCTTGCAAACGGGAAGTCGAGAATACTTCTGATGAATAAGTATGACCTTGCCGACAAAAACGTGTCAGACAAATGGACAAGTTATTATGAGAGCAAGGGATATTTTGTCGCTGCCGTTAACTCTAAAAACGGAAAGGGAGTTAAAGCAGTACATGATGTTATACAGAAAGCATGTAAGGAAAAAATAGAGAGAGACAGAAAAAGAGGAATTTTAAATCGTCCGATAAGAGCGATGATTGTAGGAATACCGAATGTCGGAAAGTCTACATTTATAAACAGTTTTGCCGGAAAAGCTTGTGCAAAGACGGGAAACAAGCCCGGAGTTACAAAGGGAAAACAGTGGATAAGATTAAATAAAAGTGTTGAACTTCTTGACACACCGGGAATCCTCTGGCCAAAATTTGAAGACCAGCAGGTTGGCTTAAATCTTGCGTTTATAGGTTCAATAAAAGATGAACTTTACAATGTTTATGAGCTTAGCCTTCTTCTGCTTGATTATCTGATAAAAAACTATCCCGGTATGGTTGCAGAGTTTTACGGAATAGAAGATTCTGAGTCAAATAATGAACTTCTTGAAAGAATTGCTGTTAAGAGAGGCTGCTTGAAAAGCGGAGCTGAGTATGATCTTGATAAAGCAGCAAGATGTCTTGTTGATGATTTTAGAAATGGACGTATTGGTAAGATTAGTCTTGAAATTCCTCAGTAGGATATAATTGGGAGCAGGATTGTATGTATGATTATGAACAGATAGAAGACAGTTTGAGATTTTGTGACAGAAAAATATACTTATCACATATTGATGACCATAATACTAAGAAATATTCTGAATCAGAGAAGAAAAAATGGGAAGATATTGCTAATGATATATTAAAAGAAAAAAATACACAAAATGAGACAGAATCCGTAGAAGATGAAGTTTCATATATTCAGGTTGCGGCGGATTACAGAAAAAGAGCTGATGAATATATTCCGTTTTACAAAAGAACAATCTGTAATCTGTTTGTTCTGGTATTTTGTATAGTCATCGCTTTTGGAGTGGCAGGTCTGATTACAAACTATGTGGCATTTCAGAGTACGGTTGAGGGAATTTCCATGCAGCCTGTACTTGAAAATAATGATTCTATCATAATAGATAAATTTTCGTATAAGATAGATTCTCCTAAGAGATATGATATAGTGGTATTTCCGATAGAAGATACTGACGCAGACGGTAAAAAAAGATATTTTATAAAAAGAATAATAGGTTTGCCGGGAGAAACGGTATATATTGATGATGGCAGGGTATACATAAACGGTTCTCTTTTGAAAAGTGAAAAGTATGGAAAGGAACTTATGAAAGAAGCCGGAACTGCAAGTGAACCGCAGACACTTGCCTCAGATGAATATTTTGTACTTGGGGACAACAGAAATATGAGCACGGACAGCAGAAGTGAAACAGTTGGACTGGTTAGAAAGGAAGATATAACCGGTAAAGCTGTATTCAGGATATGGCCGTTTAAAAAATTTGGAGGATTAAATTGAGTAAATCAATAAATGATATAAAAAACGAGCTTGCAAATGCCGATAAAGAAACAAGAGAGAGTCTGATTGAAGTTTATAAAGGCGATACAAGGAAAGGTGTGGCAAAACTTATAGAAAAGTATGAAAAACAGAAGATTGCACTTGAAAAAGAGTATAAGAGACTGGAACTTATGCATCAATTTGAAAACAAATATTCAGATTATGAGTTCATAGCAGGAATTGACGAGGCAGGCAGGGGACCGCTTGCTGGACCTGTAGTAGCGGCAAGTGTTATACTTCCTAAGGATTGTGAGATTCTTTATCTGAATGATTCAAAACAGGTGAGTGCAAAAAAAAGAGACGAACTTTTTGATGAAATTAAAGAAAAAGCCGTTGCTTATGGTATTGGAGTTTCGTCACCGGGAAGAATAGACGAGATAAACATTTTGCAGGCAACATACGAAGCCATGCGTGCAGCCATCAAACAGATGTCTGAGACTAAATCGCCTGACATACTGTTGGTTGATGCTGTTCACATTCCGGAAGTTCAGACAAAACAGGTTGGAATCATAAAAGGTGATGCAAAGAGTGTTTCTATTGCAGCAGCAAGTATCTTGGCAAAAGTTACAAGGGACAGATTTATGATTCAGATGGATGAGATGTACCCAATGTATGGTTTTGCAAGCCACAAAGGATATGGTTCAAAAGCACATATTGAGGCCATTAAAAAATACGGGCCGTCACCGATACACAGAGAGACATTTATAAAAAACTTTATAGATTAGGGGATTTATATATGGCAGATAACAGAAACAAAATGATTTACGGAAAAGATATTGTCGGAAAGAAAATACAGGATAAATCAGCAGTTGCTTTGGAATATACATTACATGATAAAGCACCTAAGGTTATTGCATCGGGAAAGGGCTATCTTGCCGAAAAGATTATAGATAAGGCAGAAGAGGAAGATATTCCTATACATCAGGATGCAAAGCTTGCCAAAAGTCTTGAGGATATAGAAATAGGAGAGTATATTCCTCCGGAACTTTATCATGTTGTGGCTGAAGTGCTGGTATTTGTTGATGCCATGGATAAGATAAAAGGGAAGGTAATGGACAAAAAAGATAATGAGAGAAATAAATAAAAGAAAAATTGGTTCTGCTTATGAGCAAAAGGCTGTGGAGTATCTTAAAAATCACGGCTATAAGATTGTCAGGCAGAACTATTTTTGTAGTTACGGGGAGATAGATATTATTGCAAAAAAGGATAATATAATTGTATTTGTGGAAGTAAAATATAGAAAAAGTTCAAAGTCGGGACTTGGGGAGTCGGCTGTCAATAAAAACAAGCAGATTCATATAATAAATTCGGCTAAAAACTATATGGCAGAAATATATAAAACAGATGAACTTCCATGCCGTTTTGATGTAATAGCGATAAACGGTAATCTGCTGCATCACATAGAAAATGCATTTGACGGGTGTTGACGGTAAATATAGACTATCAATTAGATGTAAAACGATTTTTAAGAGAGAAATGAGGATTATTATGTCTGATAACAAAAAGCGGATAGAACAAATGATAAATTCAAACGAGATAAGTAAAAAAGAGTGTTATTGTGTGGAAAATGAAGGCGTTCCTTTGATAAAATTTCACTGTCTCGACGAATATGGATTTGTCACATTAGCTTTCTCTACAAGATTTGGGGGTGTCAGCGGAGGAGAATATCTTTCAAGCCTGAATTTTGGATGGGACAGAGGTGACGATGATGCAAATGTAAAAGAGAATTATAAGAGAATGTGCAAGGAATTGAAAGCAGATTATAAAAAACTCGTACTTTCAGACCAGGTACATGAAGACAAGGTTGAGTATGTCGATGAACAATATACAGCAGGTGAGGAAATAAAGAAAAAATTAAAAATGACGGACGGAATGGTGACGGATAAGAAAGGACTTGTACTTGCAACGTCATATGCTGACTGTGTGCCGTTGTTTTTCGTTGACACAAAGAATAAAGCTATAGGTTCATCACATTCAGGATGGAGAGGGACGGTTGCACAAATAGGCAGAAAAACTGTTGAGAAGATGAAAAAATGTTTTGGAACTGATGCAAAAGACTTAATCTGCATAATAGGACCATCTATTTGTCAGAATTGTTATGAGGTCAGCAGGGACGTAGCGGTAGAATTTGAAAAGGTATTTAAAAAAGATACGGAAAGGGTTTTGAAACGAAATCCGGGAACAGCTGATAAATATCTGTTAAATCTTTGGGAGGCAAACAGGATAATTCTTGAAAAAACAGGTGTACCGTCAGAAAATATACATGTGAGCGGACTTTGTACATGCTGCAATCCTGATATATTATATTCTCACAGGGCGAGTGGCGGAAAGAGAGGAAACCTGAACGGTTTTATAATGCTTGAAGATTAAAAAGAATAAAACAGGGCAAAACGCTGGTTTTGCCCTGTTTTTCGCTATGTTGCGAGTATTTTTCCTATAAAAAATTATTTGATTATTTATTGTTGTGTTTCTGTACGATATCCTGAATTCTCTGAGTTGCATCTATAAGGTCGTTTACGCTTGTGTCGTGATTGAGGGTATCTATAATGGCTGAAATATATTTACTAAGGTCAACGCTGTGATAATATGGTTTGTTTTTAACTTCATCAGGACAGTAACTTAAATTTGTAGTGTAAATTGAGTCAAAGATGTTTTCATCATATGCGGCATCTAACTCAGCTGTACCATTTGAAAACAAACCGAAAGTTACACATATAAATATTCGGTTTGCACCGCGTTCTTTCAATCCGCGTGCAACGTCTAAGATAGTGTGGCCTGTGGCTATCATATCGTCGATAAGAAGTATGTCTTTGCCTGAGACATCGTTGCCGAGAAATTGTGTTGATACAACAGGGTGTTCACCGTCAACAAGTTTTGAATAGTCCATTCTCTTATAGAACAATCCCATTTCAACACCTAATGCACCGGCGTAGTAAACAGCTCTCTTCATGCCGCCAAGGTCAGGAGATATTACCATAATATGCTCAGGGTCGATTTTTATATCCGGATTTGCCTTAACCACTGTGTCTATAAATTGGAAAGAAGTAAAGAAATTGTCAAAACCGTGATTAGGGATTGCATTTTGGACACGGTTGTCATGTGCATCAAAAGTGATAATTGTTTCAACACCCATAGATACAAGTTCCTGAAGTGCCTGTGCACAATCGAGTGATTCATTTATATAGCGGATGTGCTGTCTGCCCTCATATAGATACGGCATTATGACAGTGATTCTTCTCGGATGGCCGCTGCATGCCATAATGACACGTTTCAAGTCCATGAAAAAGTCATCGGGAGACATGTTAGTAGTCTTGTTTCTCATAGTGTACTGCTGTCCGTAATTTACCGTGTCAACGATTATGAAAAGGTCGACGCCTCTCATGGATTCGTTGATGACACATTTTGCTTCACCTGTGCCAAATCGTGGACAGTCATACGATACAAGATAATTTTGTGTGTCATATCCCGTCATTTTAAAATCAGGTTTTTGCATCTCAGAAAGTGCTTTGTGGCGTCTTGCTATTATTTCTTTGTTTATCTTTTCGCCGAGTTCCTGTTGATTGCCAATAGCGACTATTTTAAGCGGAGCAAGTGGCATGGAATCCTTAAATTTTCTACTAGACATTGTTAACCTCTCTCTGCATCAGAATATATGCGTTTATTTTAAGTTCATGAATTAGTTATACATAACTACCTTAAAATAATATAACTTTTTTATGAAATATCGTCAAGGGCTTAAAGATAACGAGGTTGATTTTTTGTTGAATTTGTGGTATAAAATAGTTTGTTGTGTTTTGCTTTAAAACAATATTTAAAAGTGAATATTGTTGGCAATATAACATTACAAAAATAATATATAATATTTGGAGGAATTATTTTGAAGAAATATAGTAAATTACTGGCAGTAACACTTTGTGCATCGATTGCACTTGCATCTACAGGATGTGGGGGCACAGATAAGCTGAAAAATGCGATTACAAATAATAAGACAGCGTCCTCTGACAAAGCTAAGGATAGCAGCGATGGAAATGTAAAATGTCTTGATTATGTTACACTTGGCGATTATTCAACGATTAACATAAAAAAGAGTGAGATAGACAAATCTACAAAAGAGCAGATTACTAAAAATATCAAGAGCACAGGTGATTATACTAAAGTAAAAAAAGGAAAAATAAAAAAAGGTGATATAGTAAATATTTATTATGTCGGAAAAGTAAACGGCAAGACATTTGAGGGTGGCAGCCTCACAAAAAAGACAAATAAGGCAGGATATGATCTTGAAATAGGTTCAAATACATTTATTGACGGTTTTGAGGATGGTCTTATAGGCAGGAAAATAGGTTCAAAATGTAAGATAAAGGTGACATTCCCTGAACAGTACAGCCAGAATCAGGATTTGGCAGGAAAAAAAGCCGTATTTTCTGTTACTATCAATTTCAAGGAAGTATATCCTGAACTTTCAGACAAGTTTGTAAAGAAAAACATGAAAGATTTTGACAAGGATTACGAAAATACTGCAGCCGGATATACAAAATATGTAAGAGATAATCTTTTAGCTGAAAAAGCATGGAGTACATTTTATGATACATGTAAAGTAAATGACTATCCTGAGTCAAAAATGAAGACAATGAAGACACAGTTAAAGACATCTATAACATATTATCTTCAGAATAACGGTTATACACTTGAGAACTATCTTAAGTCACAGAACTCATCAATGTCTGATTTCAACAAACAGCTTGAGACAACAGCTAAAACAGATGTTGGAAAACAGCTTGTTTATGGTGCTGTTGCAGAGAAAGAAAATATAACAGTTTCAGATAAGCAGTATAAAGAAGAAGTTAAAACATATCTTACAAATTATAATTGTAAAAACGAAAAGGAACTTAGTTCGACATTCAAAGATTATTACGGAGTAGATGCAAAGACAATCATCACTGAAGATATCTTATATAAGAATGTAAAGAACTTCCTTATAAAAAATGTAAAAGAATCTTAAATCACACATGCAAAACGATATTGAAAGTGTGTTATTAAGGTAGAAACGGAGATTTAAATGGCTAAACCAATAGTTGCAATAGTTGGACGACCAAATGTTGGAAAATCAACGCTTTTTAATATGCTTGTGGGTGAACGTCTGTCGATAGTAAAGGATACACCGGGAGTTACAAGAGACAGGATATACGCCGATGTAAATTGGCTTAATTATCACTTTACGCTTATGGATACAGGAGGAATCGAACCTGAGACAAACAACCAGATGCTGCGTCATATGAGAGAGCAGGCTGAGATGGCAATTGAGATGGCGGATGTTGTAATGTTTGTTGTCGATGTTAAGCAGGGTGTTGTCGATGCAGATTATAAAGTTGCGGAAATGCTCAGAAAAGCGCAGAAAAAGATTGTTCTTGTTGTAAACAAGGTAGATAATTTTGACAAACTCATGCCTGATGTGTACGAATTTTATAATTTAGGTCTTGGAGACCCATATCCTATATCATCAATTGGAAAACTCGGAATAGGTGATATGCTTGACGAAGTTACGGCTCTCTTTCCGGAAAATGAGGATGATGCTGAAGATGAAAGACCAAGGATAGCCATAGTTGGAAAGCCAAATGCAGGTAAGTCATCTATCATCAATAAACTTTTAGGTGAAAACAGGGTTATTGTATCTGATGTTGCCGGAACTACAAGAGACGCTGTAGATACGGCTGTAAAGTGGAATGGTAAAGAATATGTATTTATCGACACGGCAGGTCTTAGAAGAAAGAATAAGATTAAGGAAGAGATAGAGAGGTATTCGATACTAAGAACCGTATCAGCAGTGGAAAGAGCAGATGTTGTTGTTCTTGTAATTGATGCAACTGAGGGCATAACAGAGCAGGATGCAAAGATAGCAGGAATTGCCCATGACCGTGGACGAGGCATGATAATTGCCGTAAACAAATGGGATGCTATAGAGAAAAACAACAAGACAGTATCAGAATATACACAGAAAGTAAGAAATATATTATCGTTTATGCCGTATGCAGAAATTATGTTTATATCGGCGCTTACGGGACAGAGACTTCCAAAATTATTTGATTCCATTGAGGTTGTAATACAGAATCATTCTCTTAGAATTGCCACGGGAGTTCTAAACGAAATTCTTACTGAGGCAGTAGCAATGCAGCAGCCACCTTCAGATAAGGGACGAAGACTCAAAATTTATTATATGACACAGGTAAGTGTTAAACCGCCTACTTTTGTTATATTTGTTAATGATAAGAGACTTATGCATTTTTCATATACGAGATATTTGGAAAACAAGATAAGAGAGGCATTTGGATTTGCCGGTACACCTCTTAAATTCATAATAAGAGAGCGTAAAGAAAAATAAAAAGTGTATTAATTTATGCACTACAATAGTTGCGTGCAAAGGAGGCTCATAAAATGGGCGAAAGTATGATTCACAACATTATATGTTTAGTGATAGGTTATTTTTGCGGATGTATATCAAGCGGATATTTTGTCGGAAAATTTCATCATATTGATATAAGAGAGCATGGGAGCGGCAATGCCGGAACGACAAATGTTTTGAGGGTTTTAGGAAAACTGCCTGCGCTCATAACATTTGTCGGTGACCTGGCAAAGGCAGTTCTGCCAATACTTGTCATAAGAGTGTTTTTATCACCTGACAACTGGTATCTTTTGTGTTTATATATTGGTCTTGGTGTTGTACTTGGACATAATTATCCGTTTTATCTTGGATTTAAAGGTGGAAAGGGTATTGCTGTTACGGCGGCTGTTGTAATGTCGGCTGCGCATCCTCTTTTTATACCCGTCGGAACATTGATATTTGCTTTGATAGTTGCACTGACTAGGTATGTATCGCTTGGGTCGCTTGTGGTTGCATGGTACATACCGGTAAATACAGTGCTTATGCATAGAAATGACAGTGAATTTGTACATATGATGGTAATCAGTCTTTTGTTTACGGCTTTTGCATATTTTCAGCACAGGCAGAACATAGTAAGATTGATTCATGGAAAAGAAAATAAGATTGGTTCAAAGAGTGATAAATAACAAAATAACACGAAAGAATGATTTTTACATATAAAATGACTTTTATGTGCAAAATGACTTTTGCATACAATAAAGTTGTTTGGAAATGAGGTTAATTATGAGTAAAGTCAGTTTTTTAGGTGCCGGCAGCTGGGGAACGGCACTTGCAATAATGTTGGCAAATAATGGTCACGATGTGACTCTTTGGTCTGCTGTTGAATCGGAAGTTGAGATGCTGCAGACACACAGAGAGCATAAAGACAGACTTCCGGGTGTAAAACTTCCTGAGTCCGTAGTTGTGACAAGTGATCTTGAAAGTGCGTGCAAGGGTTTTGATTTGATAGTTTTTTCGGTGGCTTCGCCTTATGTCAGAGTAACAGCGAAAAATGCTTCAAAGTTTATTCCTAAGGGTCAGAAGATAGTTAATGTTGCAAAGGGAATTGAAAATGATACATTGATGACACTTAGAGACATTATCTGTCAGGAAATGCCTGAAAGAGATGTATGTGTATTATCGGGTCCAAGCCATGCAGAGGAAGTTTCAATCGGTATGCCTACTACTGTAGTGGTTGGTTCTACAACGAAAGAAACAGCAAAGTATGTCCAAAAGATATTTATGAATGACCGTTTCAGGGTTTATACAAGTCCTGACATAATAGGAATAGAGCTTGGTGGCTCAATAAAAAATGTCATTGCACTTGCGGCAGGAGTTTGTGACGGACTTGGACTTGGAGACAACACAAAAGCAGCTCTTATTACAAGAGGTATAACTGAGATAGCAAGACTTGGTGTAGCCATGGGCGGACATATGGAGACATTCTGCGGTCTTTCAGGAATCGGAGACCTCATTGTCACATGTACAAGTACACACAGCCGTAACCATAATGCAGGGGTGCTTATTGGAAAAGGAATGTCTATGGATGAGGCAATGAAAGAAGTAAATCAGGTTGTTGAGGGTGTGTATTCAGCGAAAGCTGCATATTCACTTGCAAAGAAATACAAAGTGTCAATGCCTATAGTAGAACAAATAAATGAAGTTTTATTTGATGGAGTTTCTGCTACCGATGCAATACAGGCATTACTTACGCGTGAGGAATGCCACGAGTATCAGGGGCTTGTTTGGGAAGACGATAAATAAACTTTTAAATTCTTAGATTTGTCATATGTAATCTGACATAAAGTATTATCGAATTATAGAATAAAAGTATTTGTGGTATGAAGTAATTTATGTCGGATAAAGTGCATAATCTTAAAAAAAGATTATGTGGTACAAATTATGAATGGATATGATAATAATGAAGAAATGCCAGTTGATACACGTTCTCAGAAAATTTTGAGAGCGCGGCTGGCATTTTCTGACAATTACGAGGAAACAGAGGAAAGTGGCAGAGAAGCAAAGTCGCTTATGACAAAGATTACATTGCTTTTGCTTCTTTTTTCGGCTGTTCTTGTTTTGTGTTTTGGAGACCTGACAATTGGAAATTACAGTAATAAACCTATTAAACAGGCATTATCGAAAGAGGGAACAGTCTGGCATGATATGGTTGAATTTACCGGAAACATTATAAGTGACGTTATGGAGGATTTGAATGAGAAAACTTGCTTTAAGTGATGAGATATTATTATCAGTTGATAAGCCGGCGAGATATATCGGTGGTGAGATTAACATGGTAAAAAAAGATCCGTCAAAAGTAGATATACGATTTTGTATGTGCTTTCCCGATGTATACGAGATAGGTATGTCACATCTTGGCATACAGATTTTGTATGATATGTTCAATTTGAGGGATGACATATACTGTGAAAGAGTTTATTCCCCGTGGGTAGATTTGGATAAGATAATGCGAGAACAGGATATTCCGCTTTTTGCATTAGAGAGTCAGGAGCCGATAAAAAATTTTGATTTTCTTGGAATAACGCTGCAATACGAGATGTGTTACACAAATATTTTACAGATTCTTGATTTGTCAAAGATACCTCTTTTAGCAAAAGACAGGACAATGGATGACCCATTTGTTATAGGCGGAGGTCCATGTTCGTACAATCCTGAACCTATAGCAGATTTCTTTGATATTTTTTATATAGGAGAGGGAGAAACGGTTTATTTTGACCTTATGGATGCCTATAAAGAGTGGAAAAGATCAGGCAAAGACAGAGTGGAATTTTTGAAAGCGGCGGCTAAGATACCGGGTATGTATATACCACAGTTTTATGAGGTACAGTATAATGAAGACGGTACACTGAAAGACTTTTATCCTATCGTGGAAGAAGCACTAGAAACAGTTATCAAGCAGGTTGAACTTGATATGTCAGAGACATATTATCCTGAAAAGCCGCTTGTACCGTATATCAAAGTTACCCAGGACAGAGTTGTGCTTGAAATCCAGCGTGGCTGCATAAGAGGCTGCCGTTTCTGTCAGGCGGGTATGCTTTACAGACCTATTAGACCGAGAAGTCTTGATTTTCTTAAGAAAAGAGCGGCTGCAATGCTTAAAGCAACAGGTCATGAGGAAATTTCATTGAGTTCATTAAGTTCAAGTGATTACAAAGAACTTCCTGAACTTGTTTACTGGCTTATAGACGAGTATAGGGACAAGGGAGTAAACATATCACTTCCGTCACTCAGAATAGATGCGTTTGCACTTGATGTAATGTCGAAAGTACAGGATATAAGAAAGTCAAGCCTTACATTTGCACCGGAGGCAGGAACACAGAGGATGAGAAATGTTATAAACAAAGGTCTTACCGAGGAAAACATTCTTACAGGTGCGATGGATGCGTTCAGGGGAGGATGGAACAGGGTAAAACTCTATTTCATGCTCGGACTTCCGGGAGAGACATATGATGATATAGAAGGAATAGCGGTTTTGTCTGACAAGATTGCAAGAGAGTATTATACGATTCCAAAAGACCAAAGAAACGGAAAAGTAAGCATTGTCACAAGTACATCGATATTTGTACCAAAGCCGTTTACACCGTTTCAGTGGTCACCTATGAATACGAAGGAACAGGCGAAAGACAAGAGGAATTTCCTGCTTGGAAAAGTCAGAGAGCAGCTTAACCAAAAGAGTATCAAATACAATTGCCATGACGCGGATGTATCGGAACTTGAGGGTGTATTTGCAAGAGGTGACAGACGCCTTAATAAAGTTATACTTGAAGCTTACCAGAGCGGATGTTTTTATGATGCATGGTCAGAATATTTTAAATATGAAAACTGGATTAAAGCATTTGAGGACAACGGACTTGATATGGCATTTTATATTGGTCGTGAAAGACCTGCTGACGAGTTGTTCCCTTGGGATTTCATTGACATAGGTGTGACTAAAAAGTTTATGCGCAGAGAATATGAAAATTCATTAAAGGCACAGGTTACACCTAACTGTCGTGAAAAGTGCGCCGGATGTGGAGCTATGAAATTTAAGTGCGGTGTCTGTGTTGAAAATCTTACGGGCAATGATGAGAAAGGAACGGGTGAGTGACATGAAAGCAAGATTAAAATTCAGTAAAGTCGGTTCAATGCGTTTTATCGGTCATCTTGATGTAATGAGATATTTTCAAAAGGCATTCAGGCGTGCTGAAATTGAGGTAAGTTACAGTAAAGGTTTTTCGCCGCATCAGCTCATGTCATTTGCGTCACCGCTTGGAATAGGACTTAGCAGCGATGCAGAATATCTTGATGTGACACTTGAAAAGAGTGATTCTCCTGAAAAGATGACAGAGCGTATAAATGCTGTTATGAATGATGAAATAACAGTTAAAGATTTCACTATACTTGATGATGATGCAAAGCCTTCAATGGCAATGCTCTCGGCATGTGATTATATGATATGCATAAAACCTGATAAGGACAATCCGCTTACTGATGACGCATTTGCTGAGGAAGCAGTAAGAAAGATAAAAGAAGCAGAAAAAATTGAAATATTAAAAAAGACAAAACGCTCAGAAAAAATAGTTGACATAAAGCCAAATATTTATCATATTGAAACTGATATTGCGGCTTTTTATGATGATACGAAAAATGAGTATGGCAGACTTGAAATAGACACATCATTTTATAAGCCTGTAATATATTGCCAGCTCACAGCAGGAAGTGTCGTAAACATAAAGCCTGAGCTGGTTTTAGAAGCTGTCATGCAGATGAATGGTTTTGAATATAATCCGCTTGATTACCAGATACACAGGCTTGAAATGTATGCAGATGAGACTGCTAAAAAGGGTGAGGTTCATCTGCTTGGTTCAGAGATACCGTGTAAACTTGTACCGTTATCAGAGTTTGGGAAACAGGAGATGGCATAGCAATGGCAAATCAGTTATTGATAACTAAAAAGGGCAGTGGCGTGTTATCTGTGAAAGTTGAGGATGGAAAGATAGCACAGATACAGGCTCAGCCTGAAAATGAGCAGGCACTTTTAGGAAATATTTATGTCGGGAAAGTTAGAAATATTGTCAAAAACATAAACGCAGCTTTTGTGGAATATGAGCTGGGAAAGATGGCGTATCTTTCGTTAGAGTCAAGAGTATGTCCGATACATACGGATGGTGTTGTGTCAGATGGGACAAGGGTGCTTATCGGTGACGAGATAATCGTTCAGATAGAGAAAGAGGCGGTAAAAACCAAGCCGCCCACACTTTCGGGTGCTCTCAATTTCCCGGGAAAATATGTTGTACTTATATATGGCGAAAAGACGGTTAGCATATCTTCAAAGATAAAAGATTTCGAAAAAAAACAGCGGATAAAGGAACTGCTTCAAAATAACATAGACGGAGATTATGGCTTTATAGCGAGGACAAACAGTAAAGATGCATCGGAAGAAAAGATTTTAAATGAGATAGCATTTCTTAAAAAACAGCTTGAAGACATAAAAAAATTTGGTATTCACAGGACAAAATTTAACTGCCTTTATCATGCACCTGCTGCCTATCTGTGCGATATAAGGGACTCTTATGATTCGCTGCTTGAAAGTATAATCACAGATGACGATGTAATATATGAAAAGATAACGGAGTTTGTAAAAGTATATCAGCCGGAAGACATAAATAAAATCAGGCGATGGGATGAAAATGACGGAAAACTCGATGCAGTTTATGATGTTACAAAGACTTTGGAACATGCACTCATGCCAAAAGTCTGGCTGAAAAACGGAGGTTATCTTATAATACAGCCTACAGAGGCACTGGTATCTGTCGATGTCAATACCGGAAAAGCCATCTCAAAAAAGAGGGATGTACAAAAAACATTTTTGAAAGTAAATCTTGAGGCTGCCACACAGATAGCAAGACAGTTGAGACTTAGAAATCTGTCAGGTATGATTTTGATAGATTTTATTGATATGAAGAGTCCTGAGTACAACAAACAGCTTATGGACAGGCTTAAGAGCGAATTTGCCAAAGACCCGGTAAGAACAATACTTGTCGATATGACAAAACTTGGACTCATCGAAGTCACAAGAAAAAAAGTGAGAAAACCACTTTATGAGCAGATAAAGGAAATTGAAGTTTAATAAATCATGACATTAACGCCATGAATACACAAATAAATTACAGTTTAGGAGGAACAGATATGGATTTTTATATGCCAACAAAAGTATGTCAGGAGAAAAATGCAGTAAAAAATCATGGTGCCGAGATTGCATCATTTGGAAAAAAGGCACTTATTGTCACAGGTAAGTCATCATCAAAGAAAAATCATTCTCTTCAGGATGTCATAGATGTACTTAACGAAAATGCTACAGAGTACGTTGTATTTGATGAGGTGCCACAGAATCCGTCAGTGGAGCTCATAATGAAAGCGAGCGAGTTTGGACGCAATGAGGGCGCAGACTTTGTTATCGGAATAGGCGGCGGTTCACCTATGGATTCAGCAAAGGCGATAGCACTTATGATACAGAACAGGGATACAGACGAGGAGATATTATATCAGAACATAGAACTTCGTGCGATTCCTGTCGTTGAGATACCTACAACTTGTGGAACGGGTTCGGAAGTTACGCCATATGCCATACTTACAAGACACGATAAAAATACGAAACAGAGTATTAGTCATAAGATTTATCCTGAACTTGCATGCATCGATCCGGAATATCTTTCGGCAGCACCGGAAAGCGTGATTAAGAATACGGCAGTAGATGCACTTGGACATATGATAGAAAGTTATTTTAACTCTAAGGCAACAGATTTCAGCAGAATGTTATGTCAGTATGGAATATCAGTGTGGGCAGAAAACATACCTGTACTCCTCGGAGATGAAGCTGACTATGAGGCATATGATTCTCTTATGCTCGCGTCATGCCTTGCAGGAATGGCAATCACACATACAGGCACATCAATACCTCATGGACTTAGCTATTATCTTACATATAATAAAGATATACCACATGGAAAGGCGGTTGGTCTGTTTTTGCCGGGCTACCTTAAAGTTATCCAAAAGGAGATGCCTGATGAAGTATCAGAGGTTCTTGCAATGCTTGGATTTGATGAAATTGAGCAGTTTGCATTCCTTATAAAACAGCTTCTTGGTGATTATGAGATAACGAATGAGGACGTAAAGAAAATGACAGACGAGATAATGGCAACACCTAGAAAATTAAATGCCGTTCCGTTTAAGGTTGCAAGGGAAGATGTAGAGGATATGGCGGCTTACTTGGCGTAGGTTTTTTTGTTAGTGAAACTGTTGCAGATTGTGAAGTCAGATAAGATATAATATTTAATACTGCAGGCACGCTTTCGTTATATTGTCACTTGCAGCGGAACATAAAATTTATAAATGAACAGATACTTTGGATATGGAATGGAGTGATACGATGCAGCAGGATGAGATAATTTTGAGAAAAGGGATAGTACATATTCTGGATGGAGAACTTGGGTATCCGGTTTATTCGGAGCAGCAGATTGATATTACACCTGATCTTAATGATTTTTTTACCGGACATATTTTTAAGATAATGTCCGGTGATGATATGAAAAAATGTTATTTTGATGAGGATGGTTCAGATATTTACAAATTGCTTAAGGATTTCTCTGAGGATGATTTTATAGAGTTCAGCAAAGATATTACAAAGAGGCTTTATGACATAATGAACAGTAATCTTGCAATACCGTCGGCTGATCTTGCCGTTATATCATTCAGTCTGCACAGTGTCATGTATCTTGCCATTTTAAAGATGAATTACAAAGAGAGCTTTGTTCATATGACGCAGTCGGAGGAAATTGGCAATGTAAATAGTATAATTAAGTACCGTTCGACACTTCCTGCATCTTCATCAAAACTTTCAGAAGCAGTTATAATAAATTTAAGTGATTATACGGTAAATATAATCGAGAAAAAGTATGAAGTAAACGGTGAAAAATGCAATTATCTCTCAGAACGTTATCTTAACTGCCATGCGGCAATGTCATCAAAATCAAAACTTGCTATAGTGACAAAAGCGGTTGAACAGGTCAATAAAAAGCACTTTGAGGAAGAACCGGTAAAGCAGATGGAGGCAAAGCGCATTATCAAAGAAGAAATCGAGGAGACAGGCGCAGTTGATGTCGAAAAGATAAGCGAAAAGCTTTACGGTAAAACTCCCGACATAAAAGAAGAATTTGACGCAAAGATGGAAAAATATCATATGGAGAAAGCTCAGGTAAAACCGCAGAGCAGTGCGACTACAAAGAAGTTTGAAAAACAGTATTTAAAGACGGACACGGGGATAGAGATAAATATTCCTATGGAGCAATATCAGGACATAAATCAGGTTGAGTTTATATCAAATCCTGATGGGACAATATCCGTTATGATAAAGAATATCAATAAAATATCAACAAGATAAAAGAATGGAGAAAATGATGTTTCGCTTATGGGCAAAGAAGTTTAAAGACAACAGAATGCTTGATGATATAACAATAACAGACCAGTCAAAGGAAAAGAACAGGACGAAGAAAGTGTTCGACAGTTTAGATGAAGTATGTTACGCATTTGATTTAGGGCGTCCGATATGGCTTGACAAAAACATAAAAGAATTTAAGAAGATGGACAAAACACGCTTTGACAGTGATAATTTCATAGAGGGAATAGACTTTGATTATCTTGAAATTCATGTAATAGAGGAAGATGAAATTTGGGAGTAGGAATGTGTCTGATTGAAATCTGTGAGCAGGAAAGTAGGTATTTACATTTTTCTTTCGACATGATAAAATACTTCGGTAATGAGTAGCACAGACAATCGCGGCTGCAAATGCCGAAAGGCTGCAGGTGAGGAAAGTCCGGGCTTCATAGGGCAGGATGCCGGATAACGTCCGGTGGAGGTGACTCCCAGGCCAGTGCAACAGAAAATAACCGCCTGTTTATGCAGGTAAGGGTGAAAAGGCGAGGTAAGAGCTCACCGCGCTTCTGGTAACAGAAGTGGCTGTGTAAACCCCATCCGAAGCAAGACCGAACAGAGATGATACGGCTGCCCGTCGTGTCTCGGGTAGGTTGCTTGAGCCTGATGGCAACATCAGGTCTAGATAGATGATTGTTTTGATACAGAACTCGGCTTATAGTGTTGCTCATTTACTTTTTATTGAAAAATAATATACAATTTACAATTGATTTGATACTTATATAAAAATATAGAAGAAGAGGAAGATAGTGATGCCACTTACACCAATGATGCAAAAATATATGGAAACCAAAGAGGAATACAAAGATTGTATTCTTTTTTATCGCTTAGGGGACTTTTATGAAATGTTCTTTGAAGATGCGAAGATATGTTCAAAAGAACTGGAACTTACGCTTACCGGAAAGAGCTGCGGACTTGAAGAGAGGGCACCTATGTGTGGTGTTCCTTTTCACGCCGTAGATACATATCTTAATAAGCTTGTAAGCCGTGGTTACAAAGTGGCAATCTGTGAACAGGTTGAGGATCCTAAACAGGCAAAAGGTCTTGTAAAGCGTGCAGTTGTAAGAATTGCAACACCGGGAACGAACCTTAATACACAGTCTCTTGACGAGACAAAAAATAATTATCTTATGTGCATCGTTTATACGACAAATGCATATGGGGTATCATATGTTGATGTTACGACAGGTGAATATTATGTGACAGAATTTGACAGTGAAAATAAGCTGCTTGATGAGATTTTTAAGACAGCCCCATCTGAAATTATATGTAATGATTCGTTCCTTGTTTCAGGCATTGATTTGGAGGAACTTCATATCAGATTGAATGTCGTGGTATCGGCTGTTGATAACTGGCATTTTGATGAGAGTAAATGTGAGCAGGCTCTTATGGAGCATTTTGGTGTGTCATCGCTTGACGGACTTGGTCTTGCAGATTACAGTATCGGTGTTACAGCTGCCGGTGCAGTTATGCAGTATCTTACTGAGACGCAGAAAACTTCAATGGATCATATTACGTCTATAAGACCATATATCACAAACCACTATATGCTTCTTGACCGTTCGACAAGAAGAAATCTTGAATTATGTGAGACTATGCGTGAAAAGTCAAAAAGAGGTTCTCTGTTCTGGATACTTGATAAAACTAAAACTGCTATGGGTGCGAGATTGCTCAGAAATTCCATTGAACAGCCGCTTATAAATATTGATGAGATAAATACACGTCTTGACATGATATCGGAATTTAATGACAATGCTATATCAAGAGAAGAACTTAGGGAATATCTAGGTCCGATATATGATATTGAGAGACTTATAAGTAAGATAAGTTACAAAAGTGCGAATCCAAGAGATCTTATTGCATTCAGGCAGTCGCTTTCAATGCTTCCTCACATAAAATATATACTTTCGTCATTTTCTGAATCTAAATTAAAAGAATACGGAGAAGAACTCGACGAACTTTCGGATATATACAAGCTTATTGACGAGTCCATAATTGAAGAACCTCCGATAACCGTAAGAGAGGGTGGAATTATTAAGGACGGATTCAATGAGGAAGTCGATAAATTAAGAAAAGCAAAGACCGAGGGAAAACAGTGGATTGCTGATTTGACTGAGGAAGAGAAAGAAAAGACAGAGATTAAAAATCTTAAGATTAAGTATAACAAGGTATTTGGCTATTTCTTTGAGGTTACAAATTCATACAAAAACCTTGTACCGCCTGAGTGGACTGTAAAGCAGACATTGTCAAACTGCGAGAGATATATTACACCTAGACTTAAGGAACTTGAAGATACAATTCTTGGTGCCGAGGAAAAATTGTTTACACTTGAATACAATATATTTAACGAAACTCTCGATGCGATATACAGTGAGATAGGAAGAATACAGCAGTCAGCAAAGATTATTGCGCAGATAGATATGTTTGCATCAATGGCAGTTGTTGCAGAACAGAATAATTATGTACGTCCTGATATGAGTACGGACGGATGTATTGATATAAAAAACGGCCGCCATCCGGTTGTTGAAAAGATGATAAAAAATGACATGTTCATCTCAAACGATACTTTCCTTGACAATGACAACCACCGAATTGCTATTATCACAGGGCCTAATATGGCGGGTAAATCTACATTCATGCGTCAGACTGCACTTATTGTCCTGATGGCACAAATCGGCTCGTTTGTTCCGGCTGAGAGTGCAAAAATTGGCATTGTTGACAGGATATTTACAAGGGTAGGAGCTTCGGATGACCTTGCGAGCGGCCAGAGTACATTTATGGTTGAGATGACTGAAGTATCAAATATTCTTAGAAATGCGACTAAGAACAGCCTTATAATACTGGATGAAATAGGAAGAGGAACTTCTACATTTGACGGTCTTTCCATAGCATGGGCAGTTGTTGAGTATATAGCAAATACAAAACTTCTTGGAGCAAAAACTCTTTTTGCCACACATTACCATGAACTTACGGAGCTTGAAGGAAAACTTGACAGTGTAAATAATTACTGTATTGCCGTCAAGGAGCAGGGCGACGATATTGTTTTCCTCAGAAAGATAATAAAGGGTGGAGCGGACAAGAGTTACGGAATACAGGTGGCGAAACTTGCAGGTGTTCCGGAGACTGTTCTTGACAGAGCGAAGGAGCTTGTTGAAAAACTGAGCAACAATGATATTGCAAACAAAGCAAAGGAAATAGATGTTGAGTACGAGCCTGATGACTATAATTATGATATAGAGAAGCAGACTAAGCATAAAAAGCGAGGTAGAAAAAAGACATCTTCAGAAATAGAGTCGGAGCAGCTTGGACAGATATCAATGTTTGATATGGGAGGTTCAAATGTGAAAACTGAGGATATAATACTTGAACTTCATGACCTTGACCTCTCAACGACAACTCCTATTGACGCAATGAATATTTTGTATAAGATGCAGATGAAATTAAAACAGAGAATTTAAATTTATGATGCAAGGGTCAAAAGCAGATAGCAATGAAGCAATTCGTGGCATTATTATAGAATATTCAGAAAGAGAAAGGAGGCGTGGATTATGTCTATTATATTGCTTGACCAGGACACGATTAACAAAATTGCAGCAGGAGAGGTTATTGAAAGACCTATGGCTGTTGTCAAGGAACTTGTTGAAAATTCAATTGATGCGGGTGCAAATATGGTGACTGTTGAGATTAAGGACGGCGGCAAGAATTTTATCCGCATTACAGACAATGGCTCAGGTATTGAAAAGAGTGATATTGAACTTGCGTTTACTCCGCATGCAACGAGTAAGATAAAAGGTGCCGCGGATCTTCTCGAAGTTTCAACACTCGGTTTCAGGGGTGAAGCACTAGCGAGTGTGGCGGCGGTTTCTCATCTTGAGATGATTACAAAAGTTAAGAGTGAAGATGTGGGATACAGATACCAGATTGATGGCGGTGAAAGAAGAGAACTTGAGACTGTAGGGTGCCCGGATGGAACTACTATCATAGTCAGAAATCTGTTTTACAATACACCTGCAAGACTCAAATTTTTAAAATCACATCAGACCGAGGCAGGTTATATAGGTGGTGTAATTGAACGTCTTGCTCTTTCACATCCTGAGATTTCTTTCAGATTTATTGCCCAGGGTCAGACAAAACTTCACACTTCGGGAAATGGAAACCTGAAGGATACGATTTATCAGATTTACGGCAGAGATATAACTTCAAATGTTCTTACAGTTGACTTGTCAGATGAAGTATGCAGCATTGGGGGATTTATCGGGAAACCGGTTGTATCAAGGGGAAACAGGGCATATATAAATTATTTTATAAATGGCAGATATATAAAAAGCAATATAATAAATAAAGCGATTGAAGAAGCGTATAAACCGTATACAATGCAGCACAGATACCCTTTTACGGTACTTCATTTTCAAATTAAACCTGAGTTTATTGACGTAAATGTTCATCCGCAGAAGATGGAAATTCGTTTTACAAATGAGAGGGAATTATATAAGACCATCTATGACTGCATAACAGCGAGACTTACGCACAGGGAATTTATTCCAGAAGTGACATTTGAAGAAAATAAAAATGCTAAAGTTACTGACATCAATAAAAGTGCCGGTATTTTCGACGATAATGAAAGCAATAAAAATGCCGGTATTCCCGGCGATAATGAAAGCAATAAAAGTGCCGGTATTCCCGGCAACAATGAAAACAAGAATAGCAGTGAAGAAGCTGAGAAAATTGCAATTGTTGAAAAAAAGGTGATTGATGCTGGTGAAACACTTTCGAGAATAGGAAAAGTGGAACTTCACAGACCTGATGAATACCAGAAGAAGCAGATGTTTGCTGAACTTATGAAAAAAAAGGAAAAGCAGGATGACGGTCTTGCTAAATCCGGACAGTCAGGTGTTATTGCAGCAGAAAAAAATATTGAAATATTACATGAAAAAGCTCCTTACAATATAAAACAGGAGACACTTTTTGAGACTGGAGTTTTACAGGAAAACAAGACAAAGGATATAAGAATTGTCGGACAGGTATTTTCAACATATTGGATATTACAATATGAGGATAATATGTATATGGTTGACCAGCATGCTGCACATGAAAAAGTATTATACGAAAGATTTATGAAACAGATTTCAGAAAATAAAGTGATGGTGCAGATGGTAAATCCACCGATAGTTTTAAGTCTTTCAATGGTTGAACAGCAGGTTGTCGATGATAATATTGAAATTTTTAAGGAACTTGGATATACGATAGAGGCGTTTGGAGGCAGGGAATATATAGTGACAGGAATTCCTGCACAGCTTCCGGATATAGCTACGACAGACCTTCTGATGGAGATTATAGATGACCTTGTCAACGGGAAAACCAGTCTCTCTAAGGATGTGCTTCTTGAGAGGGTTGCAACAATGTCATGCAAGGCAGCGGTCAAGGGAAATAATGAACTGCCTCTCGAGCAGGCTCATGAGCTTTTAAAAGAACTTATGTCGCTTGAAAATCCATACAATTGTCCACATGGAAGACCAACAATGATACGCATGAGCAAATATGAGATAGAAAAGAAATTTAAACGAATTGTTTAGGAAACAGTATATCGGAAATCCAGCCGAAATGACTCGTTTTGAGAAGATACCGAGAGTACATACGGATATGAGGGAGAAAATGATGGAAAAGAAACCTCTTATAATAATTACAGGGCCAACGGCAGTTGGAAAAACAGAACTTTCAATTTTGCTTGCAAAAAAAATCGGAGGAGAGATAATATCAGCCGATTCAATGCAGGTATATAAAGATATGGATATAGGCACGGCAAAGATAATGCCTGAAGAAATGCAGGGAGTAAAGCATTATCTTATAGATGAGTTAGAACCTGATGAAGAATTTAACGTGACTGTTTTTAAACAGAAATGTGATAAATATATAGAAGAGATATACAGTAAAGGAAAAATACCGATAATTGTCGGTGGGACAGGCTTTTATATACAGGCGGTTTTATATGATATAGATTTCACAAAAACTGATGCAGCCGATTCATATAGAAAAGAATTGCAGAGATTTGCCGATGAAAATGGAAATATAGCTTTACATGACAGATTGAAAGAAGTTGATGAAAAATCGGCTGCACATATTCATCCGAATAACGTAAAGAGGGTTATAAGGGCATTGGAATATTTTGAGCAGACGGGTGAAAAAATATCAGAGCATAATGACGAGCAGCAGCAGAACGAATCACCGTTTAATTTCAGATATTATGTTTTAAGACTTCCCAGAGAAATATTGTATGAGCGCATAAATAAGCGTGTGGATATTATGAGGGAAAAAGGACTTACTGAGGAAGTAAAAAGACTTATGGACATGGGCTGTACTAAGGATATGGTGTCAATGCAGGGAATAGGTTACAGGCAGATTATTGACGCACTTGAGGGAAGATGCAGTATAGATGAGGCATATGATAAGATAAAGCTTGATACAAGGCATTTTGCAAAAAGGCAGTTTACATGGTTTAACAGAGAAAAAACTGTTACATGGATTGATAAAGATAAATTTAAGGATGAAAATGAATTGTTGGAATATTGTTGTTCAGATCTGAAAAGCATAAAGATTGAGAGATGGAGGATAAAAGCATGAGTGATTTATTAAAAGAACAGTATATGGCAGCAGGAATAAGTGAGGATGTTTATGATTTCTGCGAAAGTATAGCAGACAGTTTGAAAGAAAGATTTGAAAAAATAGATGAAGTGGCACAGATAAATCAAATAAAAGTTCTTCGTGCCATGCAGAAACAGAGGGTAAGTGCCGGATGTTTTGAGTCTTCTACAGGTTATGGATATGATGACCTTGGAAGAGAGACACTCGAAGCGGTATATGCAGACGTTTTCCATGCGGAATCGGCACTTGTGCGTCCACAGCTCACATGTGGTACACATGCACTCACAACGGCATTGTCGGCAGTTTTGAGACCGGGAGATGAACTTTTGACACCTGTCGGCAAACCATATGATACTCTCGAGGGAGTTATAGGAATTAAAGGTGATGATAATCCGCCGGGGTCTTTAAAAGAATTTGGAATAAGCTACAGACAGGTTGATTTGCTTGAGGACGGTTCATTTGATTTTGATGCAATCAAAAAAGCAATAAACGAAAAAACAAAACTTGTAACTATCCAGCGTTCAAAAGGCTATGCGACAAGACCTACACTTTCGGTTGAGAGAATAGGTGAGCTTATAAAATTTATCAAATCGATAAAGCCTGAAGTAATATGCATGGTTGATAATTGTTACGGTGAGTTTGTCGAGACTATAGAACCGACTGATGTCGGGGCAGACATGTGCGTGGGCTCTCTTATAAAAAATCCGGGTGGCGGACTTGCACCTATAGGCGGTTATATCGTAGGAAAGAAAGAGCTTATAGACCTTTGTGCGTACAGACTTACCGCACCGGGACTTGGAAAGGAAGTCGGTGCAACTCTCGGGGTAAATAGAGCATTTTATCAGGGATTTTTCCTTGCACCTACAGTTACGGCGGGAGCTTTAAAAGGTGCGATATTTGCCGCTAATGTGTATGAGAAGCTTGGATATAAGGTTGTGCCTGACAGCACGGAGTCAAGACATGACATTATACAGGCGGTTACACTCGGTTCACCTGAGGCAGTTATTGCATTCTGCAAAGGAATACAGGCTGGCTCGCCGGTTGACAGCCATGTTGCCCCGGAACCTTACGCAATGCCTGGGTATCACAGCGATGTAATTATGGCAGCAGGTGCGTTTATACAGGGCTCATCTATAGAACTTAGTGCAGACGGGCCTATAGAACCACCGTATGCAGTATATTTTCAGGGTGGACTTACATGGTATCATGCACGTTTCGGAATCACAATGTCACTTCAATATATGAAAAATGAGGGCATAATAAGCCAATTGTAATAAAAAATTAAAAAATGCCGTTTTTTGTTGAAGAATAGTGTTTTTTGGTATATAAAAAAGAAAAATACACATATTTTTCATATATGAATGCTATACAAAGATTTTTTTTTGTGATAACATTGTGGATATGTGATATAAATGTCATTTTCCTTTTGATTAAGGAGAAAAATATGGCAAAAATAAATGTAAAACAGCTTCCAATATCAGAGAGACCATATGAGAAATGCCTTAAATATGGTGCATCAAGCTTATCTGATGCAGAACTTATGGCTGTCATCATAAAAGCAGGCACGAAAAAAGAAAATTCAATTCAGCTTGCTTCTAAGGTGTTAAGCAGAATTCCCGGAGGAAAAATAAGTGGATTATTCCAGATGTCTGCCGTACAGCTTATGGATATTGACGGTATTGGTAAAGTCAAAGCGATACAGCTTTTATGTCTTACGGAGATTACTAAGCGCATGATGTCAGCTTCATACAGTGATGAATTATTTGTGTGCGACAATCCTGAAAAAATCGCACTCCGTTTTATGCATGAAATGCGGTTTGAGGAGACAGAGCAGGTGAGGGTTCTTCTGCTCAATGGTAGAAATGCATTGATAAAAGATGTTGTACTGTCGAACGGTTCTTTCAATTCGGCTATGGCATCACCGAGGGAAATCTTTTATAATGCATTGAAAAACAAGGCTGTGTCGATTATAGTTATGCATAATCATCCATCGGGCAATCCGATGCCGAGCAAGGAAGATATACTGATAACAAAACGTCTTATAGAGGCAGGAAAACTAATCGGAATAGAACTCCTTGACCATATAATACTTGGTGATAACAGGTATATAAGTTTAAAAGAAAGCGGATATGCATTTTAGGTATATACCGTATATAAAAAGGAGATTTTGTAATGGCACAAAAGACCTATGGTATAGATTTTGGTACAGATACCATCAAGATATATAAAAAGGGACAGGGAATAATTCTTCTTGAAAAAAATGTGGTGTCTACCGTCGGAAAAGAAAGACGTCCTGTTGCGATAGGTGAGGAAGCGTTTGAAATGTTTGAAAAGGTTCCGCCCAGTATAAATGTTTCATTCCCATTAAGCCATGGCGTTGTATCAAAAATTGACGATATGATAGCATTGTGGAGTTTCATGGGTTCCAAAATAGCACGAAGCAGGAGAATGAAAGGATTTCAGTTTTATATAGCTGTTCCGGCAGACATAACCGAAGTCGAAAAGCATGCATATTCAAGAATTGTTTCTGAGAGTGATTCAAAACCTAAAAAGGTATGTCTTATAGACAAGCCGATTGCAGATGCGTATGGACTCGGACTTGATGTTGAAAAGGCTAACGGTATTCTCATTGTAAACATTGGTGCCGACACGACAGAGATAAGTGTATTAAGCCTTGGCGGTATTGTTGTATCAAGACTTTTGCCATATGGCGGGAAATATTTTGATGACCAGATTAAAAACTATATAAGAAAACAGTATAATTTTGTTATTGGTCTTAAGACTGCCGAGCAGATAAAGAAAAAACTTGTATCGGCTTTTCCGACCGATGGGGAAATAGAAGTTATGGGAAGAGATGTTGTAAAAGGACTTCCAGGAAAACTCAATATAAATGCTGCGGAAATTTTTCCGCTGGTAAATGATGTCTTTTACGAAATCGCTGTATCTGTTAAAACCATACTTGAGAGAACACCCCATGAGATTTCTCATGATATTGTACATAACGGAGTTTATCTCACGGGAGGTTCATCATGGATAAGCGGACTTGACCAGCTTATCGCAAATGAGACATTTCTTAAAGTCAACACTACAAGAAATGCCCAAAAAACAGTTGTGACGGGGCTTGGGTATTTGGCAGAACATCCGAAACTTGCTGCAAAATATGCAATTGAACTTAAATAAAAGGAAGGAATATAGCAATGCGCAAAAAGACTAAAATGATTATAGATCCGAAATATATTCTGATTGCCATTTCTGTGATCTGTGCCATTCTGATAGTTGTTTCTTTTAAATTTCAGGATAAGATGGGACCTGTTCGTTCTATAGTAGGTGATGTTGTGACACCTATGCAAAAAGGAATAAATACAATCGGAGTAAAAATATCAGACAAGATTGATTATATAAACAGTGTTAAAAAGCTTACCGATGAAAACAAATCGCTTAAACAAAAGCTTGATGAGACAAATGCGGAGAATAAACTTTTGCAGCAGGACAAGTATGAACTTGAAAATTTCAGAAAACTGTATGACCTCGATGAGCAGTATGCGAATTATCCAAAAGTTGCGGCAAGAGTAATTAGCGGTGAACCTGATAACTGGTATAATGAATTTATTATTGATAAAGGGACAAGCGACGGTCTTGCAAAGAATATGAATGTAATGGCAGGAGACGGTCTTGTCGGAAGAATCGTAGAAGCGAATAAATCTTATTCAAGAGTACGCTCAATAGTCGATGATTCAAGTGAAGTCAGCGGAAGCTTCCTTAAAACATCAGATAAGTGTATCGTAGAGGGAAATTTATCTATGATGAAAGAAGGTAAAATTAAAATTACCGGACTTGACAGGGATGCAAAAATTAAAGATGGTTATGAGGTGGTAACTTCACAGATAAGCAGTGTTTATCTGCCGGGAATATTGATTGGATATGCAAAGAATATAAAGAAAGATGCAACAAATATAACGCAGTCGGGAGAACTTATTCCGGCGGCAGATTTTTCAAGTCTTGATATGGTGCTTGTCATAACAAAGGTTAAGAATTCAAAGGACTTAGAGGAGATACTTAGCAAATGAAAAACTACATAAGTATGTTTATTATGATAATAGTTGGTTTTGTTCTGCAGACAACAATATTCAGGAGTTTACAGATTGCAGATGTTTCTCCAAATATACTTGTTATCCTGACAGCCATAGCCGGTACAATGTACGGGCAGTATAACGGACTGTTTACAGGGGTGGTATGTGGACTTTTCATAGACCTTATGTACAGTTCAGTTGTGGGAGTAAATATTTTTATATATGCGGTGATTGGTTTTATTATGGGTATTACAAACAAAGTTTATATAGAGGATGACATTATACTTCCGATAATGACAATCACGGCAGGAGATTTGATATACGGAGTGCTGTTTTATATATTGAAGTTTCTTTTGAGAGGAAGACTTGAACTTTTAGAGTATATCAAAAATACTATACTTCCGGAATTGATATACACAGTTATAATAGGTGTGTTTGTATTTAAATTTGCACGTTTAATTGACAAAAAACTCAATCCGCCTAAGCAGGTTAATCTTGGAGTTGAGAGTGAGTTAAAGGATGATTAAAATATAAAGACTTGCTTTCTGAAAGAGAGGTTTGTATATGTGGGAAACAATTAAAGATTATCTAAAAGGATTATTTAATTCCCGTATTGCGATAATCGTCATAATATATATCATATTTTTTGCCATTATTGGCAGTCGTTTGTTTATGCTACAGATTGTTGATGGTGAAAAATATACAAGTGAGGCTCAGAAGAGCACACAAAAGACCAGAACAATAAAAGCTACAAGAGGAAATATATATGATTGCAACGGAGTGCTGCTTGCATATAACAAGCTGTCGCACAATGTAACATATGAGGAGACAGACGCAACAGCAAAAATGACATCGGAAGAAAAAAATGACATGATATGTAAACTTATCCGTGTCATAGAGAGCAACGGAGGAACATTATCCGTAGATTCATATTTAAAGCTCAACGATAAAGGTGAGCCTGAATTTACCGTGTCAGGAAATACTCTGCTCAGATATAAGGCAGAAGTGTACTCAATAACCGTAAGCGAATTGAAGAAAAAAGAGAATAAAGAGCTTATGGATGCAACGGCAAAGGATATATATGAATTTTTGAGATATGATATGAGTTCGCAGAGCCCGAAATTCGACATATCAGATAAGTATGATGATAAAATGGCAATTAAAATTCTTGATATAAGATATGCGATTTTTATAAACAGGTATCAGAAATATCTTCCTATTACAATTGCTCAAAATGTAAATGATAAGACTGTTGCGGCAATCAAGGAAAATAATAATGAACTTATAGGTGTAAACATAAGAGATGATACAAAGAGAGTTTACAATAAGAGCAAGTATTTTGCACATATGCTTGGTTACACCGGAGCAATAACATCCGAGAAACTTGAACAGATAAAGAAAAAGGATGCAAAGACAGATTACACAACAGATGATCAGGTGGGTATTTCAGGACTTGAAAGTGTTTACGAAGATTACCTTAAAGGAAAAAAAGGTAAAGAAAAGCTGAGCATAAATTCAAGTACAAGCCGCGTTGTCTCGGTTGATGAAACAATAAGCCCGACAGCGGGGGATGATTTATATCTGACTATAGATGCAAAACTTCAGGAGGAATGTTATAATCTTTTGGAAGAAAATCTTGCCGGAGTTCTGATAAGCAGAATAAATAACAGTTCAAGTGCCGGTTCAAAGGGAACAAACTCGACAGATATAAAAATCCCGATATATGATGTATATGAGGCATTATATAAAAACAATATTATAGATGTAACGCACTTTACTGATAAAAAGGCAACTTCTTTGGAGAAAAAGACATATCAGAAGTTTAAAAGCAAATCTAAGAGTATTATATCTGATATGAAAAAGCATCTTGCAGCTAATTATACAAAAGGTTCAAATAAAATTTCAGATGATATGAATGATTTTCTTGATTATTTTTATGAACTGCTCAAGAAAAACAGCATTGTACTTGTAAATCAGGTTGATACCACAGATTCTGTTTACAAAGGTTTTGTTAAAGGCAATACAAGTCTCAGCCAGTTTTTACAATACGCTATTTCAAAACAGTGGATAGACCAGGAAAAAATTGATATAAAAAGCGGTTATTACACATCAGAAGAGATTTATGGAAAACTCTTAGAATACGGTTTTAAAAACATAAAGAATGACACGGGATTTGCAAAACTGATTTATGGATATTTGATTCATCATTATGAACTTTCGGGCAAGGATACATGTCTTTTGCTTATGGATCAGAAAGTTGTCAAAAAGAGTGATACAGATTACACAAATTTACAGACAGGAGCGTTATCACCATATTCATATATTATAAAACAGATAAAGAAGCTTCAGATTACACCGGGAGATTTAGGTCTTGAGCCGTGCTCAGGCTCACTTGTGGTGACTGATGTAAAGACAGGTGATGTAAAGGCTATGGTCACATATCCAAGCTATGACAATAATAAGATGGCAAATAAGGTTGATTCAGAATATTACAATAAAAAGCTTATTGAAAATTCGTCATCACCGCTTTTAAACAGACCGACTATGCAGGAGATGGCTCCGGGTTCAACATTTAAAGTAATATCATCTATTACGGGACTTGAGGAGGGAGTAATATCACCTTCTACGCACATATATGACCATACTGTATTTTCGGATATAGACCACCCGGCTAAGTGCTGGAGTACGGTTTCACACGGAGACCTTACAGTTTCATCGGCTATCGAAGTGTCATGTAACTATTTCTTCTACAAAGTGGGATATATGCTTTCCGGAAAGACATCTTCCGGCAGCATAAATTATCCAAGAGGTATAGCAAGGCTTAAAAAATATGCAAAAAAATTTGGACTGACTGATAAATCAGGCGTTGAAATTCCAGAGATTTCACCTCATTTTGCAACAACAGATGCAGTAAGAGCTGCAATTGGTCAGGATACACATGCATATACACCGTCACAGCTTTCAAGATATGTGACAACTGTTGCAAACAGTGGAACATGCTATGACCTTACACTTGTAGATAAGATTAAAAATGTAAACGGAAAGACGGTTTTAAATAACAAAGCAAAAGTGAGAAACAAAGTAAATATAAAGCAGTCCTCGTGGGACGCGGTGCACAAGGGGATGAACCTTGTTGTGAACGGTTCAAGAAGTTCCATAAGTTTTATGTTTAAAAATGTAAAAGCAACAATTGCCGGAAAAACAGGTACTGCACAGCAGAGTAAATTCCATGCGAACCATGCATATTTCATATCGTATGCCCCATATAAAAAGCCGGAAATTTCAGTAACATGCGTAATTCCAAATGGATACGCTTCTTCAAATGCGGCACAGACGGCGAGAGATGTGTATAAATATTACTTTGGAAAAAAAGGTTCAAAAGCTAAGAAAAAGGTGTCAGGTTCTGTCAAGATGCCTGAATCAAGCATATCACATATAGATTAAAGAATAAGGAGGGGGAAAACAAATGAAAGAGACAGTTGTTATCAAGGGAACAAAATCAGGACTCATCCTTGCACTCGACAGTTCCATTCCATATGAGCAGTTGAAAAAAGATGTTGCAGAAAAGTTTCGTTCATCCGATGAGTTTTTGGGAGAAGCATCGAAGGCAATAAGTTTTCAGGGAAGAATACTTGATGATGAACAGCAGGAAGAGATTATTTCAATAATACATGAAAATTGTCATTTAAATATAGTGTGCATAGCACTTGATGACCCTGCAAAAGAGGAACAGTTTTCAAAGGCAGTAGAAAATAAATTTGCTATGCAGGATGCCAACACGGGTCAGTTTTTTAAGGGAAATCTCCGCTCAGGACAGGTTCTTGACGTGGAGACAAGCATAATAGTTATAGGTGATGTGAAAGCAGGCGCAAAAGTGGTGTCTAAGGGAAATGTAATAATACTTGGTTCTCTAAACGGAACGGTATATGCAGGTTCTACAGGAAACAGTAATGCATTCGTGATTGCACTTGATATGAATCCGATGCAGATTAAGATAGCAGATGTGATTGCAAGGGCACCCGACAAACCGGCAAAATTAAAAAAGAAGAATAAACCTGAGACTAAGATTGCCTTTTTGGAGGATGGAAACATTTATATTGAGACATTAGATAAAGATGTAATGGACGATATAAAATTGTAATTGTAGACATAAAATGTTTTTTTTGATAAAATTATTATTAAAATATTAAATTTCTTTTAACAGGAGGAAACAAAAAATGGGAGAAGTAATAGTAGTCACATCCGGAAAAGGCGGTGTTGGAAAGACAACTACGACTGCCAATCTTGGCACAGGTTTGGCGATGGAGGGAAAGAAAGTTGTTCTTATTGACACAGATATAGGACTTCGTAATCTTGATGTTGTAATGGGACTCGAAAACAGGATTGTATACAATCTTGTGGATGTAATCGAGAATAACTGCCGCATAAAGCAGGCACTTATAAAGGATAAAAGACATCAAAATCTGTATCTGTTACCTTCAGCACAGACAAAGGATAAGACTGCAGTAAGTCCTGAACAGATGAAAAAGCTTGCAGATGAACTTAGGAATGAATATGATTACATAATTATGGACTGCCCTGCCGGGATAGAACAGGGATTTCAGAATGCCATTGCAGGTGCAGACAGAGCATTAGTTGTCACAACACCTGAGGTATCTGCGGTAAGAGATGCTGACAGGATTATAGGACTTCTCGAAGCAAACGAAATATCAAAGACCCATCTTATCGTAAACAGATTGAGATCTGATATGGTTAAAGAGGGTAATATGATGTCAAGTGATGATGTCGTGGATATACTTGGCATCGACCTTATAGGAATTGTACCTGATGATGAGCACATTATCACATCAACAAACAACGGAGAACCTTTAGTAGGCTCTAACTGCCTTGCAGGACAGGCATATATGAACATATGCAAGAGAGTTATGGGAGAAGATGTTCCTTATTTGAACCTTGATGTTAGGGAAGGATTTTTCCAAAAATTATCAGCAATTTTCAAAAAGAATTAAATACTAAATTTTAAATTATAAATTTTATGGAGGAGCATGATGGGCATTTTCTCAAATTTTTTTAGGAGCTCCGAGAGCAGCAGCGATGTTGCAAAAAGGAGATTAAAGGTAGCCATCACATCGGACAGGGCAGTGTGTTCGCCGGAGTTGATGGAGCAGATGAAAAATGATATTATTCAAGTTATTTCAAAGTATGTTGATATTGATACGGATGGACTTGATATAAAAGTAACAAAGACGGAACTTGACGAATCATCGGGAACAGTTAATGCGCTTTTGGCAAATATTCCTATTAAGGAGGGTTCAAGAAACTTCCGCAAATAAAGGAAAGGTTAGGATGAGTTGTAATGATTAACCGAATCAGGCAGTACGATTGGAAAAAGTATAACTTTTCACTTTTATGTGTAGTAGTTATACTTTGTATATTGGGATTATATTGTGTAAGAATGGCAGGAGGTACGACAAAAGGTGCTTCTCTTATGAAGGGGCAGTTAGTTGGATTGATATTGGGACTTATTATTGTGGCAATTGTATCTGTTATAGACTACCATTTTATATGCCAGTTCTGTGTTGTATACTATATAGTAGGTATTTTACTTACACTTGCCGTACACACACCTTTGGGAACTGACAATTACACCGGAGCATACAGATGGATAAAGCTTGGACCTATCACATTCCAGCCGACTGAACTTATGAAAATAATACTGATAATCACACTGGCGGCATTATTTTCAAGGCTTCATTCAAAACTGGACAAGGTATCGACATTGGTAAAAGTCTGCGTTGTCTCAGCAATTCCGGTACTTGCAATTTTGACACAGCCTGATTTGTCGTCAAGTCTTGTCGGTGTATTTATAATGTGTGTCATGATATTTATCGGTGAGGTATCATATCGGATTATTGTGCCTATACTCATAGCGGCAGTACCTATATGTGGCTTCTTGGCGTGGTATGTACAGATACCTGGCAATTTAATATTGCACAATTATCAGTATAACCGAATACAGGCATGGCTTCATCCTGACACTTATCCGAACGCTGACAACTTAAATTGGCAGCAGAATTCAGCTATTAAGGCAATAGCATCAGGACAGCTTTACGGTAAATTTATTCAGGACGGTGGAAAAGGTCTTGAAAGCAGAACTTATAATGGTGTAGGTATCAGGGAAAGTGATTTTATATGGTCTGTTGTAGGAGAAGAATTTGGATTTTTGGGTTGTTGTTTGGTATTATTGTTGTTTGCAATAGTTATATTTAAATGTTTTATGGTAGCAAAGAAAGCGCAGGATTATCTTGGAAAGATGATAGCTGTTGGGGTATCTGCCATGTTTATGTTCCAGGTATTTGCGAATATATGTGTAGTAACTTTTATCTTTCCAAATACAGGACTTCCACTGCCTTTTATAAGCAATGGTTTAAGTTCCATGATATCAGCTATGATAGGGATAGGGTTAGTTATGAATATAGGTATACAGCCTGCCAAATCAAGCAAGGAAGGTTTTACCATGAGAAATCTTAATCCACCGGGAGAGGATGAGATTGATGAGATTGGGCTGGATATTTAAAATATATGGATAATAAATGATAAGATAAAAAACAGGGGTGAATAAGATGAACATTGGACTAATTGCACATGATGCAAAAAAAATACTTATGCAGAATTTTGCTATTGCATACAGAGGGATTTTGAGTAAACATGATATTTATGCGACAGGTACAACCGGGCGCCTCATTGAAGAGGTTACAAATTTAAATATTCATAAATATCTTGCGGGACATCTTGGCGGAGAACAGCAGCTTGCGTCACAGATAGAGCATAATCAGATAGATATGGTTATCTTTTTGCGTGATCCTCTGTCGCCAAAATCACATGAACCGGATGTTAATAACGTTATTCATTTATGTGACACATATAATATTCCGTTTGCAACAAATCTTGCTACGGCAGAATTACTTATAAAAGCTCTCGATAGAGGAGATCTCGAATGGCGTGAAATATTAAAAAAGGAAGGATTATAGACTGATATATAAAAGGTTTATTTTCGTGGTTACAGGCATGAATGTAATAAAAAAAAGATGCAGGATTATTTCTATTGCATTGATAGCATCGTTTGTGCTGACAGGCTGTCAGACAGATGTATCGATATTTAATAACTATGATGTTATTTTGCCACATGATGGGCAAAATGCGTTCGGAACAAAAGAGCAGCAGCTTTTTTCTTCAAATATATGTGTTGTTCCAAAGAAAAAGCAGTCAGAAAAAGACTTATTTATGACCGCAGGTGCTTCTCTTATTTTTGACAATACAGACAACAAAATGCTTTATGCTGATAACATATATCAGAAAATGTATCCGGCAAGTACAACAAAAATTGTGACAGCACTTGTAGCATTAAAATACGGAAATCTTGATGATGTGGTAACAATCGGATATAATGCTACACATATTACGGAATATGGGGCAAAACTGTGTGGTTTTGCAGAGGGTGATAAAATCACTCTGAAAAAACTTTTATACTCATTTTTGATATGTTCGGGTAATGATGCAGGTATTGCCATAGCCGAACATATATCAGGAAGTGTTGAAAAGTTTGCAGAGCTTATGAATAAAGAGGCAAAGAGCCTTGGATGTTCAGGTTCAAACTTTGTCAATCCGCACGGACTTCATGATGATAATCATTATACAACACCGTATGACCTTTATCTTGTATTCCATGAGCTGTTAAATTATGATGTATTTATGGATATAATAAACCAGTCTTCTTATAAAGCGGAATTTAAAGGCGCAGACGGTTCTAAAAAGACATTATGGTTTTCGTCAACAGACAAATATCTTCTTGGAAGTGCCAAAGCACCTGATGGTGTCACGGTTATAGGAGGAAAAACAGGTACAACGTCGATGGCAGGTTCAAATCTTATATTGTATACAAAGAATGACAACGGTAAAGATTATATATCGGTTGTAATGCATGCCAGTGATTCCTTTAGTTTGTATTCACAGATGAGTCATTTGTTAGAAATGGAAAATAAATAAAAAGCCCGTCTATATGATGAGCCTGTCAGGGACTCATATATCATATAGATGGACTTTTTTAATGTTATAGGAAACTTTTTGTTTCCTATAACATTAAAAATACTCCGTGAGGATGCATACTAATATTCTCCGGCAGAGCGTATACGACCATAATAACTGATGGCATAAAGTCCGCCAATGCCTACTGCGGCATATATAATTCTCGAAAGTATGGTCATATCTCCGAATAAGACTCGTACAAGGTCGAATCTTAAGAATCCTATAAGTCCCCAGTTGACTGCACCAATTACAACAAGTGTCAGTAAAATATAATCTAATGTTTTCAAAATATGCCTCCATTCATTTTTATTTTATTTCTATTATGCGTGATGTCTGTTTAAAATATTCATTGGAAAGAATTGTAAAAAAAAATTAAGAACGATTTTTGGGTTGCGTATTTTTATTTATTAGGTGTATAATATTCAGGCGTATTTATTAAATATATTGGAAGGAAGGAAACTGTTTTGAACAAAAATAAATCAATAATATCATTGTTTCTTATTATAGCACTTATTTGTGGAAGTATTACAGACATGGCTTATGTATCTGCTGATAATAAAAAAATATCAGATACTAATTGTTTTGATTTATCAGTTGTTACAGGTGGTGCGGTTACCGCTACACCTCCGGCTATAGAAGAGACACCAATACCTGAACCGACGAGTAAGCCGACTCCGAAACCGACTGCAAAGCCAACGAAAAAGCCTGTTAAAAAGCCGGCAAAAAAACAGGTGCTCACAGTGAAAGTATCTCAGCATGGCAAAAGACATGTCCGTTTGAGATGGAACAGTATAAAATATATTGACAGATATAAAATCAAAATTTCGGGAGGATTGAAAAAGACAGTAAAACTCAGCAAAAAAAAGCGTACATATATTTTTAAGATTGATGAGGGAAAGGTTTATCATGTAAGAATTACTGCACTTAAAGGGAAAAAGAGAGTCTCTAAGTCGAAGAGAATTACAATCTGTAAACCTGTAAAGGCATCAACAGTCAGATACACAAAGCTGTCAGATGACAAAGTACTTATCACATGGAAGCGTGGCAGACACACTAAAACTTTTCAGATTTACAGGAAGACAGGTAAAGGAAAATATAAAGTAGTAGGAAGTTCAAAAAAAGCACGCTTTGTAGATAAGAATATAAGTGCAGGAAAAAATTATAAGTATATAATAAAATCGATAAATATAGCTTCAAAGACAAAATACAGTTCAAATAACAGAGGAACATGTTTTACAACAAAGAAGATTGTAAATACATCACATCAAAAATATACATATACAGAAATAAGTGCGGATATATCTTTACTTAAAAGGACATATTCAAGATATGTGAGTGTAAGAACAATCGGAAATTCATGTGACAACAGAAAGTTATATGATGTGGTAATAGGAAATACCGGTTCAGGGCGTTCGATTATAGTCATAGGTGCACTTCATGCAAGAGAATATATGACAGCACAGTTATGTATGGCTCAGATAGAAGACTATCTGAAAAATCACAATAATAAAAATGCGTCTGAGGCAACAGCGGGTGTTTTGAATAAAATTGCCATACATTACATTCCGATGGCAAATCCGGACGGCGTTACAATTTCTCAGTTTGGAATGTCAGGGATAAGAAACAGCACATTGAGAAAAGCTTTAAGAAAAATGAAAGTTGTGGGCGGCACCAAATATTGGAAATCCAATGCAAGAGGTGTTGATCTGAATAAGAACTTTAATTATAATTACATTGCAAAATATGGTGGAAAAAGGGGAAGTGACGGATATACAGGTGAGTCTGTAAACAGTGAACCGGAAACCAGAGCAATAACTGCTTTTCTTGAAAAAATGAAAAATTCACGAACATTAAAAGGCCTGATAAATTATCATGCGACAGGTTCGATACTTTTTGGTGAAGCGAAAGGCAGTGTTAAGCCTGTTGTCACTAAAATGTATAATCTTGCGAAAAAAATAACAGGATATGCGGACAGCAGCAGTTATGAGGAGAACATAAATGAACATTCCAAAAAGAAAAATATCGGAAATCTGAGAGAATATGCCATGTATAAGAAGGGAATACCAAGCATAACATTGGAGATTGGAAAGAAAGCATGCCCATTATCGGCAAATGAATTTCCTTCAATCTGGCAGAAAAACAAGAGTCTTGTTATAAAAGAAGCAAAGTTATTTACGGAATGATTTAAAAGTATTAGCAGGAAATGAGGGATAAAAATGAGATATAAACTTGCAGTTTTTGACATGGATGGAACAATTTTAAATACACTTGAGGACCTTGCAGACAGTACAAATTATGCACTGAAAGCAAATGGGCTTCCTGAGAGAACAATTGATGAAGTCAGAAGATTTGTAGGAAACGGGATAAGACTTCTTATAGAACGTGCTGTTCCTACAGATACAGACAAGGAACTTACAGACAAAGTTTTTGATACATTTAAAGAGTATTATAAGACACATTGTGCGGTGAAAACCAGACCCTATGACGGAATAAAAGATGTATTGTTAGAACTAAGGAAGACCGGATGCCTTACGGCAGTTGTATCAAATAAAGCTGATTTTGCCGTTCAGGATTTGCGCAAAGATTATTTTGATAATTTATTTGATTTTGCAATAGGCGAAAGAGAGGGCATTAAGAAAAAACCTGCACCTGACAGTGTTTTTGAGGTGTTATCAAAATTGAATGTTGAAAAAGCCGATGCCGTTTACATAGGTGATTCGGACGTTGATTTTGCAACATCGGTGAATGCCGGAATGGATGTTATAATGGTCGGCTGGGGTTTCAGAGATGCGGAATTTCTTCGTGAAAAGGGAGTAAAGAGGATTATAAAACAGCCGTCAGAGATACTTGATATTATTCTGGAAAAGTAATTAAAATTCAGAATAAGTTATAAGATTTATAAGATAATGAAAGATTGGGCTGTTAAGAAAAGAGGAAATCTGATGTCAGAGAAAACGAAAGGTATTTTGTGTATTATATTTTCGGCATTGTCGTTTGCATTTATGAGTTTGTTTATAAAACTGTCAGGCGATATACCGACGCTGCAAAAATCTTTTTTTAGAAATTTTGTGGCTGCAGTTGTTGCGTATGCCATGCTGAAGAAAAATCACACACCTTTAAAATGTAGTAAAGAAAGTTTTAAATATGTATTTGGGCGGGCTTTTTTTGGAACAGTAGGAATATTTTGTAATTTTTACGGTGTGGATCATTTAAATATTGCAGATGCATCAATGCTCAATAAATTATCCCCTTTTTTTGCGATTGTTTTTTCATATTTTATTTTAAAAGAACGGGTTGAGCATTATCAGGTGCGTTGTCTTATTTCTGCTATTATAGGTGCAATGTTTATTTTGAAACCGTCAGGAGATGCAATGTTATCCATACCTGCACTTATTGCAATGATAGGAGGTATGGGAGCGGGTATGGCTTACACACTTCTTAGAAAAGCTACAGGAATGGGTGTTAAAGGACCATTTATTGTATTCTTCTTTTCTGTGTTTTCATGTATATGTTCACTGCCGTATTGTATATTAAACTATACACATATGGAGCCGATACAGTGGTTTTATCTTTTTATGACCGGAGTTGCGGCAACATTTGGGCAGTTCTTTATAACGGCGGCATATTCACATGCACCGGCAAAAGAACTTTCGGTATACGATTATTCAAATGTAATCTTTGCGGGGATACTTGGATTTATAATACTTGGTGAGATACCAGATGTATTCAGCTATATCGGATGTGTACTTATAATAGCACCTGCTGTTATAATGTTTATAATAGGTAATAAAAAAGAAAAACAGGAGGTGTAGAATTTGAAAAAAGAGTATGAGGAAATGAAAGATAATCTGATGGATATTATAAAAGAAGAGCAGGCAAAACTTGGGTATCGGAAAGAAACCATAAGATTGTATTATCCGCTAGGTTCACTGAATCATCTTTTGAAAATAGAATGTGATATATCCGGCATGAAAGAGATATTATCAGATTTCTGCAGAGAGGTAAGTGAATCTTTTGGAGATATTGAAGTTTCAAATGACGGTGAAAGATTTTGCTTTAAGATACCTGATAAAGGAGTAGAATATGTTCATGATAATCTGTCGGACGATGAATTTATCTGTGGACTTGTCAGACTTGTGGCAGACCACGGCTGTACGATTGACAAAGTAAAAGAATATTTTTTAAAGTTTAGTGATGATATACATTATGAAAAAATTTCAAATGGCGAGTTTGACTATCTTTTGTATTTTAATAAAGGAAAGCCTGACAAATATTATTACTGTTTTACAATTGATGAATTTCATGTCATATATCATCGTTTTCTCAAGAATGATTATGAGGATTTTGGCTTTTGACAAATAAGTATTTTTAAATTATGGTTTGGCAGGTACAAAACTGCAATGCATGGAAAACAGCACAAGAATGGAGAATAGAATGATTTGGTGTGTGGAAGATGATGACAGTATAAGGGATATTGAGATATATACATTAAAGAGCACAGGATTTGAAGCGAGGGGGTTTGTCGATGGTGATTCATTTTGGAAGGAACTTATAAGTACAGACAGACTTCCGGAACTTGTTCTTATGGATATCATGCTTCCGGGAGAAGATGGAATTGCACTTTTAAAAAAAATGAGAGAATTATCAAAGACAGAAGATATTCCGGTGATAATGGCAACAGCGAAAGGTATGGAGTTTGATAAAGTGCAAAGTCTTGATATTGGAGCTGATGATTATCTTGTAAAACCGTTTGGCATGATGGAAATGGTTTCAAGAATAAAAGCGGTATTGAGAAGATGTTCTCCTAAAAAGAAAGAGCATATATATTCAAATGGATGTATAAACATGAATATTGATGCTCATATAGTAAGCGTAAATGATAATAAAATAGATCTTACATATAAAGAATATGAGATATTAAAACTTTTTTTGAGCAATCAGGGTATAGTTTTCACAAGGGACCAGCTGTTGTCTGAAATATGGGGAGTTGATTATTTTGGTGAGACGAGAACAGTAGATATGCACATAAAAACACTGAGACAGAAACTTGGAGAGAGTGGCAGAACTATAAAAACTGTCAGAAATGTGGGCTATAGAGCTGACTTGAAAAAGTAAATTCCAGTGCAAGAGTAAATTCCATTGGCTTTTAAATTTGATTGATTTTGTGGGAGGTTTTTTAACAAAATCTCCT